>JAQUHH010000007.1 GCA_028683685.1 Bacteroidales bacterium | reverse complement strand
CTTGTCGGACTGGCAATCAACACTCTAATTATCTGGCTCTTAACAAGCAAATACAAACTAAATTTCTATGTTTCAAAATTGATTGCCATTGGAGTGGTTACATTGTGGAATTTTAGTGCAAATCTGCTAATCACTTTCAAATAGTCAGCATTTCAAATATTCTTAAGTTAATCACGATCCGCTATATATATAATAACTCATCCTCCGAATATTCAGAGGATGAGTTATTAATTAGTGACTAGCTATAATCTTCGAGAGCAAGATTTATCCCCATAACGAAATATACGGGACATATTTCCTGCAAACACTAGTATCTGTAATGGTCTGGTTTATAAGGACCATTCACAGGAACCCCAATATAATCCGCTTGTTCTTGCGATAAACGAGTTAGTTTAACTCCGATTTTTTCCAAATGCAAACGAGCCACCTCTTCGTCTAAGTATTTTGGCAAACGATATACATCAACAGGATAATTGTTTTTGTATAAATCAATTTGTGCCAAAGTTTGATTTGTAAATGAGTTACTCATTACAAAAGAGGGATGTCCCGTTGCACAACCTAGATTTACCAATCGACCTTCTGCCAACATAAAAATAGAATGTCCATCAGGGAAAATATATTCATCCACTTGTGGTTTTATATTTCTTTTTATAACACCAGGGAATTCTTCTAATTTATCTACTTGAATTTCATTATCAAAGTGACCAATGTTACAAACAATAGCTTGATCTTTCATTTTTGACATATGTTCAACAGTCAGAACTTCTTTATTTCCAGTAGTGGTTACATAAATATTTCCTTCTGGCAAAGCATCTTCGGTAGTGGTCACTTCAAAACCTTCCATGGCTGCTTGCAACGCACAAATAGGATCAATTTCGGTAACCAAAACACGAGCTCCGTACGAACGCATAGAATGTGCACAGCCTTTACCAACGTCTCCATAACCCAAAACTACAACTACTTTTCCAGCAATCATAACATCAGTAGCACGTTTAATTCCATCTGCTAAAGATTCGCGGCAACCGTATAGGTTATCGAATTTCGATTTGGTCACCGAGTCGTTCACATTAATTGCAGGAACCAACAATTCGCCACGTTCCATCATTTGATACAAGCGATGTACGCCCGTTGTCGTCTCTTCCGAAACACCTTTTAATTCAGCAACCGTACGATGCCAACGTTGAGGATCTTCGGCTAAAATTTGTTTTAAGGTTTTTAAAATCACAGCCTCTTCTCTTGAAGAAGGAGTGCGATCAATGGATTTAGCATCTTGTTCGGCTTTATATCCCATGTGAACCAAAAGAGTAGCATCGCCACCATCATCAACAATGGTATTTGGACCTTTGCCACCGGGGAAAGAAAGTGCTTGATTTGTACACCACCAATATTCCTCTAAAGTTTCACCTTTCCAAGCAAAAACAGGAACTCCCACAGCCGCAATAGCAGCCGCAGCATGATCTTGCGTTGAATAAATATTACAACTTGCCCAGCGTACATCTGCACCTAAAGCCACCAAAGTCTCGATCAACACAGCCGTTTGAATGGTCATGTGTAAAGAACCAGTAATGCGTTTTCCTTTTAAAGGTTGTTCTTTCCCAAATTTTTCACGTAATGACACCAAACCTGGCATCTCTTTTTCCGCTATTTCAATCTCTTTGCGTCCCCAATCAGCAAGTGAAATGTCCGCAATTTTATAATCTGTCATTTTCTCTAATTTTATTAATTTCAAAGATTTTGGCAAAAGTACAAAAAAAAATAATACTACGTACTAAGTATGTAGATTCTCAATTATTATAAAAAAACGAACAAATAATAAACTTAAAAATATTTAAAATTAAGTTTATAATCCATCATTCCACCGAGAAATCGACTTGTTTTTTTCTTTAAAAAACCCATCAGAAGAAGCTGTCTTATTGAGCTGAGCTACCCGAGAATATTGACTCACAGAATTACTATGCTCAACGCTCCAAACAAATTTGCCAACACACTATTTAGAATAATTTCGCTCTCCAAATATAGCGCTCCCTATTCTCACCATGGTACTTCCCTCTTCTATGGCTATTTGACAATCATTGGTCATGCCCATCGAGATTTCTTTAAAAAAGTCAGAATCTGCAAAAAACTCAGCTTTTATCTCCTTGAAAATATTTTTTAAATGAGCAAATTCTCGTCTAACCTGAGTCGTATCTTCTGTGTATGTAGCCATGCCCATGACTCCACAAAGACGAATATTTTCCATTTTTTTAAAAGATTCTGAGGTCAATAACTCTCTAGCTTCATCCATATCCAAACCAAATTTAGTCTCCTCCTCTGCTACAAAAAATTGCAACAAACAATCCACCGTTCGATTCTCTTTTTTGGCTGATTTATTGATCTCCTTTAGCAATCTCAAACTATCAATACTATGAATCATACTCACAAAAGGAGTCAAATACTTTACTTTATTTCGTTGCAAATGTCCAATAAAATGCCACTCAATATCTTTGGGCATATATTCATATTTCTCTTGTAATTCCTGTGCTTTATTCTCCCCAAATATCCGATGACCGCATTCGTAAACCTCCATAATTTCGGCGATGGGCTTGGTTTTACTAACGACAATTAATTTTACATTTTCTGAAATTGTAGATTGAACCTTTTTAAAAGTGACAGCATGTGATTCCATAATTCGTATTTTTTATGATAAAAAGATAAAGCTATGTCTGAAAAATCAGTACGTTTGTTGTTGCAAAACTACAATTTTTATATGAAACGCATCCTTGTATTCATTTTCAAATACTTTATTTACTGGCTTTTGTTTTTCACTTCGTTTCGTATTCTGTTTTTAATTATTTATCGAAACATCTTATCCACAAACCATGTTCAATGGAAAGAGGTTTTGGAAATTCCTTGGCATTCCACAAGCTTAGACCTTTCTCTTATCGGTTACTTTTCAAGCATTATTTTCGTCATAATGCTGGTTAATCTTTTCATCAATCGTCCCCTCTTTCGTAAAATTATTGATTCTCTAACGTATCTTTTCATCACTCTATTTAGCACGGTCTCTATGGGCGAAATTGGAATTTATGACGAATGGCGTACCAAGCTAAATTTCAAAGCCTTAGTGTATTTAAAACAACCTTCTGAAGTGTTTAACTCCATCTCTTTGTGGCAATTTTTATTTCTATTTATCTTATGGTTCGGAATCATTGCTTTCTGGATTTTTATCTATCGGAAATACTTTCGTTATCCTCAAAAAATAGAAATTAATACCGGGTGGAAAAAAACACTATTTATCGGTATTTGTCCTGTTTTTATTTTCTATTTTATTCGTGGCGGATTTCAAGAAATCCCTATTCAGCAAAGCGATGCATGGTTTTCAAAAAAGATGATTTTAAATGACGTTTCGGTCAATCCAAGTTGGAGTTTAGCTTTCAACCTCATGAATATGAAGAACTCTACGGGAGAAAATCCCTTCCGGACATTCGATGATAACTATGCCCAGCAAATGGTTAAAGAGATGCATTTTATTGAAAAAGACACCACTATTTCCATTCTTACGACCCATAAACCCAATATTGTAATCATTCTTTTGGAAAGTTGGCCTGCCACCGTCATTGAAAGCATTAGTGGGGACGATTATATCACTCCAAATTTTCATGAATTAGAAAAAGAGGGCATTCTATTTACAAATCTATACGCCAGTGGAAATCGTTCGCAACAAGGAATGGCAGCCATATTTGCTGGGTTTCCTTCCATCCCAGTGACTACCCTGACCGATTATCCCGAAAAATACTCAAAAGTGCCAAGTCTTCCCAAAATTCTCAATCAACATGGCTGGCACAGCTCCTTCCTCTTTGGGGGTCAACTCCGATATGGAAATATTAAATCATATGTGATGGCCAATGAGTTTCATGAAATTTTGGAAGGTGAAGATTTTCCAAACTCAGTTCCCAAAGGACGTTTAGGCGTTCATGATGAGTATCTTTTTCAACGAAGCATCGAAGAGTTAAAAACTGAAAAAGAACCTTTTTTTAGCGTTCTTTTTACGCTAAGCTCCCATTCACCATATGATCAACCTCTTCAAAATGCCATTAGAAAAGACATTAGCGAATTGCCTTTTATCAACTCGGTTCATTATACCGACAAAACTCTTGGCAATTACATAAAATGGGCAAAAAATCAAAAATGGTACAACAATACACTCTTTATCATTGTTGCCGACCACAGCCATGTTTCGCATCACAACCATCCTTTGCAAACGTTTGAATACCACCAAATTCCAATGCTTTTTATGGGCCATGTAATCAAACCAGAATTTAGGGGAACTAAATATGACAAAGTTGCTTCTCAAACAGACTTACCAACGACTTTGCTAAAGCAACTAAATTTGAATTCAGATGAATTTTCCTGGTCAAAAAACCTATTTAATCCATACACTCCCGAATTTGCCTATTTTGAACTAAACGAAGGAGTTGGCTGGAAATCAAGCGAAGGCATTTTTGTTTATAATTTTACACAAGATCATTATTATCAAAAAGAATTGGATTCCATCCACGCTGAAAAAAACATTATCTTTGGCAAATCTTACATACAGGAAGTATACCGCCAATTTATGAACTTTTAATCACACCCAGATAGACTCATGGATTTTTGCATAAACGTAGGAATTGATGTTGGTTCAACAACCGTTAAGGTGGTCATTACCAATGACGAACATGAACTTATTTACAAAAAATACATTCGTCATTTTGCAGAAATTAATAAGGTTGTGCTAAACGCCCTTAAAGATTTACACACCAAATACAATACAAACTTAATTCGCTTGGCATTTACTGGCTCTGCGGGAATGGGAATTGCCGAACGCGGGAATTTTGATTTTATCCAAGAGGTCATTGCCTCTTCAAAACTAATTCAGAAAAAATTTCCTGACATAAATACTTTGGTTGACATTGGCGGCGAAGATTCGAAAATGGTCTTTTTTGAGAAAAACAAACTACCCGATATTCGCATGAATGGAAGTTGTGCAGGTGGTACGGGTGCTTTTATCGATCAAATGGCTTCGCTGATGGGCGTTGAAGTTGATGTGCTTAATGAATTGGCTCAAAATGCAGATACAGTTTATCCCATTGCTTCTCGTTGTGGCGTTTTTTCAAAAACAGACATCCAAAATCTCATCAGCCGAAACGTGAGCAAAGAAAATATTGCGGCTTCTATTTTCCATGCGGTGAGCATACAAATTATCAGTTCGCTTTCCAGAGCGTATGATTTAAAACCCAAAGTAATGCTTTGCGGCGGACCTTTCGCCTACATTGCAGCATTGCGAAAAGCATTTATAAAAGCATCCAATCTGCACGACAAAGACATTGTTTTATCTTTGCATGCTGAAGTAATTCCAGCATGGGGTGCCTCAATTCATGCTTATAGTAAAGACAATTACACCACTTTCGAAAAAGCCATTTCTACTATTGAAATCGCTTCAAAATCAAGCCATTCAGACGAATCGCATGCATTAAAAAGGCTTTTTGAAAACGATGAAGAAATCGAAAGCTGGAAAAAATCAAAAAACAACTATGTAATTCCTGAAATTTCTATGGAAAATGCCGATCTTTCTGCCTGTTTTTTGGGCATTGATGGCGGTTCTACAACAACTAAAATTGTGGTTCTCGACAAAAACGAAAACCTCATTTTCCATTCCTACAATAAAAATCAAGCCGACACGCTGAAAACCGTTTCTGCGGGTTTAAATAAATTATTTGAAGAAGCAGAAAAACATCGAAAAAAAATTATTATTGCTTCTTCTTGTGTCACTGGCTATGGTGAAGATCTGATTCAGAAAGCGTTTCAACTCGATTATGGAATGGTGGAAACCATCGCTCATTTTGCTGCTGCCAAAAAAATCCATCCCAAAGTCTCTTTTATTTTAGACATTGGTGGACAAGATATGAAAGCCGTTTTTATTGAAAAAGGAATTATTAACCGACTGGAAATCAACGAAGCATGTTCCTCTGGTTGTGGTTCATTTATCGAAACTTTTGCGGAAAACCTGAATTATTCTGCAGAAAACTTTGCAAATTTAGCCATCACTTCAAAAAAACCTTGCGATTTGGGAACCCGCTGCACCGTTTTTATGAACTCCAAAGTAAAACAATCGCTCAGAGAAGGGGCTGAAATTGCAGATATTTCTGCTGGATTGGGATATTCAGTGATTAAAAACTGCTTGCATAAAGTACTTAAAATAAAAGACTTAAGCCTGCTTGGAGAACATATTGTGGTGCAAGGAGGAACTTTCCGTAATACGGCTGTGATTCGAGCATTGGAACTGGAAACTGGAAAAAAAGTGATGATTAGCAATTATCCAGAACTGATGGGTGCTTACGGAGCCGCTCTCTATGCAAAGGATCATAACCGCCACAGTCAAAGGGAACTCTCTTCGCTAATTGAAACAATTCGCTACGAAAAAGAGAACATTAATTGCAAAGGCTGTGAAAATCAATGCACTATAAGTATTTTCAAATTTGACAATCACGAAAAATACATTGCTGGAAATAAGTGCGAAAAGGTTTTTTCAAACAGCGGAAAAGAGAATAAAAAGGGTTCAAATTTGGTAATAGAAAAATACGATCTCCTTTTTAATCGAGAAACTTCTAAAAAAGATGGGCAAATAAAACTTGGAATTCCTAGAGCTCTGGGCTTGTTTGAAAGTTATCCTTTTTGGCATGCACTGTTTGAAAACAGCAACATCGATGTGGTTTTATCCGACCACTCTTCGCCAAAAATACTCAATAGTGGCGCTTCTGGAATTATGTCGGACAATATTTGTCTGCCTGCAAAAATCACCAACGGACACATTCTAAATTTGATAAGCAAAAAAGTCGACCGTATTTTTGTCCCTTTTGTGGTGCTCGAAAAAGCAGAAGACAAACAGAGCATCAACTCATTTAACTGTCCCATTGTGAGTAGCTATTCCGAAGTTTTGAAAAGTGCCATTAATCCGCTAAAAAACCACCAAATTCCTTTGGATGCTCCTACTTTTAACTTTCGTGATGAAAAGCTGCTTGAAAAAGCCTGTTTTGCATACGTAAAAAGTATAAATCCTGCTCTTTCCACATCAAAAATAAAAGATGCCATAAAAAAAGCTTTTCTAGCCCAAATTGAATTTGAAGAAAAACTAACTCAAAGAAGCCAAGAAATTATAAACCATGCTGTTTTAGCAAATCGATTAATTATAGTTTTGGCAGGTCGTCCCTATCACGCCGATCCATTTATACAGCACAAAATTTCGGAACTTATTGCCGGATTTGACGTGGATGTTATTACCGAAGATATTGCCAGAGATTATACCGGATCGCAAAAATCAGTGCAAAGCATTATGCAATGGGCTTTTACAAATAGAATTATAAAATCGGCTCTTTGGGCTTCCGAGGCTCCATCCAATGTGCATTTTGTGCAACTTACTTCCTTTGGCTGTGGTCCGGATGCTTTCATTTTGGACGAAATAACCGATATCCTGCGACAAAAAGAGAAAAATGCGACCTTTATAAAAATTGATGATATTCAAAATTTAGGTTCTACAAAATTAAGAATCAGATCTTTAATTGAGAGCATCAAATTAAAAACAGAAATTCAATCGACTCAAAATTTTATTCGAAAACAGAATCCAGCTTTTACAAAATCTGACCAAAAAAGAAAAATATTAATGCCTTGGTTTGGCGATTTTTACTCCCCTTTTTTACCCCCATTATTTAAATTAATGGGCTATGAAGCGGAAAATTTACCACCCAGCGATAGAATGTCGACAGAATTTGGGTTGCAATTTTCAAACAATGAAGTCTGTTATCCTGCCACTTTGATTATTGGTGATTTTATTAAAGCTTTAAAATCGGGCAAATACAATCCCGATGAAATTGCCTTGGGAATAACCCAAACGGGCGGTCAGTGCCGAGCCACAAATTATTTGGTACTGCTTAAAAAAGCTCTTATTTCAGCTGGATTTGATACCATTCCTGTAATTTCGGTCTCTTCCGACAGTGGCACCATCAACCACCAGCCTGGTTTTAAAGTCAATTGGCTAAAAATACATAAAACGGTGATTAACACCATGGTATATGCCGATTGCATCGCACAAATGTATTATGCCACCGCTCCCAGAGAAAAAGAAAAAGGAATTACCAAAAAATTAAAAGACAAATACATCAATCTTGGCATAGAAGCCATTTTGAAAAAGGATACCAAAGCTCTTTACCACTTGGCAGAATCGGCGGCGGATGAATTTACGTCCGCAAATACTCTGAAAAACATTCCCAGAGCCGGTATCGTAGGAGAAATTTATGTGAAATATAATAATTATGGAAATAAAAACATTATAGAATGGCTTATTAATCAAGAGATTGAACCTATTGTCCCAGCCCTTTTCGATTTTTTCTCCGTCGCTTTTCCCAACGAAACAGCTCGTATCAATGGACATGTTTCAAACAAAAGCATGCCCCGTTTTGCACTCAGTTATATCGAAAAGTACATTTATAAAATGGTTCGCAAAATGGAATCCAAAATAAGCCGATTTCCATATGCAAGCCCGCTTGGAAACCCACATGAAGATGCAAAATTAGCCGAATCTATTATCAACATCAATGCACAATTTGGCGAAGGCTGGCGAATTCCCTCAGAAATTGCGCGATTTGCAGAAATGGGCGTAAATAATATTGTTAGCTTGCAGCCTTTTGGATGCATTGCCAATCACATTATCTCGAAAGGAGTTGAAAAAAGAATCAAAGAGTTATATCCTTTGGTAAGTATACTCTATCTAGACTTTGATAGTGGCATGAGCGAAGCTAACATTATCAATCGTCTGCATTTTTTGAGCGACAATGCCACCGAAGAAGTGCAACATTCTACGGTAAAAGCATCCAAAATCGTATAATTAAAAGTATTTTACTTCTAAAAATTAAACTTTTCGTCCTACTTTGTAACCACTAACTGCAAAATAGAGGATAAATAGATAACATGGAATATTGATTAAATAGGCCAATTGTGGATTAAAAGCATCCGATAACATTCCGTAAATCAAGGGCATAACAGCTCCACCAGCCACTGCCATAATTAAAAACGAAGAACCCAGCTTTGTATATTTCCCTAAACCTCCAATGGCAAGAGGCCAAATGGCAGGCCACATTATAGCGTTTGACAGACCCAATAAAGCAATAAAGCTAACCGATGTCCATGAAGTGGTAACAATAGCCATAGTGCTAAACAAAAGACCACTTATGGCGCTTATCATCAGTGCTTTGTTTTGTGAAATATATTTAGGAATGCTAGCGATGCCAATAAAATAACCAATAATCATTCCCGACAGGGTGACAGAAGTGAAAAATTTTGCCGAATTAAACGGAATTTTATTCCATAATCCATAACTGATAATGGTGTCTGCCGCCAAAACCTCTACACCCACATATAAAAACAAAGCAATGACACCCAAAAAAAGATAAGGATAATTAAAAATACGATCATGATCTTGTTTGTGTTCTTCATCTTCTTCTTCATCGATATCTGGCAAACTTGAGAATTTGATTAAAACAGCCAAAATAAGAAGAGAAACGGCAATAAAAACATACGGAATGATGACCCTGGAAGCCAGTTCATCGAGGAATGGGACTTTCGCCGCTTCAGACAAGCTTGCCAAAGTATCCTGAACTGCGTCGCCATCTTTCATAATAAAATAAGATAAAAGCAAAGGGGCTAAAACTCCTGCAATTTTGTTGCTCACGCCCATAATACTAATCCTTTTTGCAGCACTTTCAATCGGACCAACAATAGTAACATATGGATTTGCAGCAGTTTGCAATAGGGCTAAACCCGTTCCCAATACAAAAAGTCCGCACAAAAACATCCAATAGGTTCGAGTCATCGCCGCTGGAATAAACAGTACTGCACCCAAAGCCATAATTATTAAACCAATCATCATTCCCTTCTTAAATCCGCTTTTTTGCAATACAAAAGAAGAAGGAATTGCCATTATAAAATAGGATATGTAAAAAGCAAAAACGACCAAATAGGACTCAAAATGATTGAGTTCACAAGCTATTTTCAAATAGGGAATTAAAACCCCATTCAGCCATGTTATAAATCCAAAGATAAAAAACAATGCACCAATAATAAGAATGGGCATCATGCTGTTTTTTTGATTTTTCATATTTCAGTATTCTTTATATTTTAAAGCGTAAAAATAGCACTATTCAAGCAAAAAACAGACATTCTTGGAATTTAAAATTTATTATTGTCGGATGTATAAGAAAAGAATATATAACAGAAAGAATATCAAACCATTAAAAGGCATTTTAAAATATGATTTCTTTTTCGCAATTTTGCCTCAGTATCTAAAGGATGAATTACGAAATGTTAGCATTATATGCATACCAGCTTCATTTTCTATCTTTTAGAAAGAAGAAAGCAAAAGGAAGCAGAATATTGATAAAAACAAATTGCAACAAAATAATGACTGCTTATTTATCGGACATTTTTCTTTAAAGCATATTATTTGTAATTTCGTGAAACATATCAATCATTTTCAAAATTATGAAACCAAGTTTAGTAGTATTAGCAGCAGGAGTAGGAAGTCGCTACGGCGGATTAAAACAAATTGACAAACTCGGACCCACGGGCGAAACCATTATTGATTATTCTGTATACGACGCTTACAAAGCCGGTTTTGGAAAAGTAGTTTTTGTCATTCGAAAAAGCATTGAAGCCGATTTCAAAGAGGCCATTGCCGATAAGTATTCCGGAAAAATAGAAGTAGATTATGTTCTTCAGGAAATAGATAAAACGCCATACTCTTTTGACACATCACATCGTCAAAAACCTTGGGGAACAGGACATGCCGTTCTGATGGCTGCCGAAAAAGTGAACGAAAACTTTGCCGTTATTAATGGCGATGATTTTTATGGGGCTGATGCTTTCTTGCAAATGAAAAGTTTTCTGGGAAAAAATACGGGGAAAAAAGGGACGTTTTCGATGGTGGGTTACTATCTTGAAAATACCTTATCAGAAAATGGTTTTGTTTCTCGGGGTTTGTGCCAAGTCGACGAAAATGGGATCCTTACAGACGTTACCGAATTTACTAAAATACAAGAAGTGAAAGGCGAAATCGTCTTTGAAGACAAAGACGGAATCTCCAAAAACTTAGAAAGAAACAGTCTGGTTTCGATGAACTTTTGGGGATTTACTCCCGATTTATTTCCAAACTTAAAAGAACTTTTTATTGAATTTTTGAAAGAAAATGCTCAAAGTGAAAAAGCTGAATTCTATATTCCTTTTGCTATAAACGACCTGATTAAGGCCAACAAAGCAAGTGCTGAAGTACTGAGCACAACAGCATCATGGTTTGGAGTAACGTATCGCGAAGACAGAGAAATGGTCGTAGAAACGCTAAAAGAACTCCATGACAAAAATATTTATCCCAGTCCACTTTGGTAATATCTGATTGGAACTTCTAAAATTGATGAGGCCGACGTTTTAGCTAGATTGAGACTCGGTGAGCTTGCCGGATTGTTCTGGCAAACAAATCAACTAATAAAAACCCAATTGGTTTTATATTTCGTTTGCAACAAGAATTTTTTCATGGGCGTATTTTCTGTTTTTTCTATTTCAGGATCAACTTTCAATAATGATTCTGCCGTTTGACGTGCTTTCAACAAAATGGCATCATCCTTACTTAAATCTGCTAATTTAAAATCCAGCAATCCACTTTGTCGAGTTCCATCAATATCGCCAGGTCCGCGAATTTTCAAATCTAAATTGGCAATTTCAAATCCATCATTGGTATGCAACATGGCGGAAATTCTATCTTTTCCATCTTGCGTCAGGTCATATCCGGTAACCAAAATACAATAGGATTGCTCGGCTCCTCTTCCCACTCTACCTCGTAACTGATGAAGTTGCAAGAGACCAAACCGCTGTGCATCTTCAATTATCATAACCGAGGCATTGGGAACATCCACTCCCACTTCAATCACCGTTGTAGAAATCAAAATATTGGTTTCCCCTTTTTTAAAACGATCCATTTCATATTGTTTTTCTTCAGGCTTCAACTTTCCATGCACAACACTAATCGCAAAATCAGGCAATGGAAAATCATGAGACAGAGCCTCCAATCCATCATTGACATGTTTTAAGTCGAGGGTTTCAGACTCCTCAATAAGCGGAAAAACAACATAAATCTGACGCCCTTTAGCAATTTCCTCCCGCATTATTCCTTGAATCCGAAGACGATTCTTATCGTAGAAATGCATCGTTTTAATCGGTTTTCTATTTTTTGGCAACTCATCAATTATAGAAACATTCAAATCGCCAAACAAAGTCATCGCCAAAGTTCTAGGAATCGGCGTAGCTGTCATTACCAGCACATGTGGAATAGGATTGTTCTTTCCCCATAGCTTTGCTCTCTGAGCAACACCAAAGCGATGTTGTTCGTCTATAATAGTAAGACCCAGATTTTTAAAAACGACTCTATCTTCAATCAAAGCATGCGTTCCAATAACTATTGAAATAGTTCCATTGGCAAGGTTTTCTAAAATTTTCCTTCGGGCAGCAACTCTCGCTGAACCCGTAAGTATTTCAACATTTACATCCATGTCTGCCAACAAATTTTTTATGGTTGCAAAATGTTGTTGAGCCAAAACTTCTGTAGGAGTCATGATACACGACTGATAATTGTTGTCGCAGGCAATCAACATCGTCATCAATGCAACTACCGTCTTCCCACTTCCCACATCTCCTTGCAAAAGACGATTCATCTGTGCTGGTCCTTTCAAATCAGCACGAATCTCTTTAATTACCTTTTTTTGAGCTTGGGTCAACTCAAATGGTAGTTTTTCATGATAGAAAGTATTGAAAAAATCACCCACCAAAGGAAACTCGTGACCTCGAATTCTCGTCAATCGAAGCTGTTTTGTTCGATATAAATTCAATTGATTAAAAAAGAGTTCTTCAAATTTAATTCGATGAATGGCTCTTGCCAATGTTTGCTTATCTGCAGGATAATGAATATTAAACAAGGCTTCTTCCCGAGACAATAAATTATTTTGTTGAATAATATCAGCACTTAAATTTTCGGGAATACTACCTTTTATTTGCTGCAACATCGCATAAGCCATCTTTGAAACAGCTCGGGAATCAACACCTCGCTTTTTGAGTTTTTCGCTAGTATTATACAGCGGTTGAAAAGAAATAAAACTCACTTTTGTTTCGTTTGAAAAAACATCTAATTCAGGATGCGTAATGTTGTATCTACGATTGAAAATACTCGGTTTTCCAAACAGTAAATACGTGGTATTGGGACGGATAGAATCAACAATCCACTTTATACTATTGAACCAAATTAGATCAATACTGCCTGTTTCATCTTCAAATTTAGCAACCAATCTTTTGGTTCTTTTCTCTCCAATTATCTGTATGGAACGAATTTGTCCTTTCAACTGAATATAGGATAAGTCATCGCTTATTTCAGATATCGTATGTATTTTCGATTTATCAACGTAGCGATACGGAAAATAGTACAACAAGTCCTCATACGTAAAAATACCGAGTTCCATTTTCAGCACTTCAGATTTAGCAGGACCCACGCCCTTTAGATATACAATTGGTGTCTTCAACAAATCTAACATATTCAACAATTAATCTACAAAAATAAAAAACTCCTCGGAGTGAGGAGTTTTTTCAAGGTTATTATGAAAACAATTTTTAAAAATCCCACATATCATGTTCAAATTTGCGGATTTCATTGGTAATACGATCCGATTCTAAAACCTGATCAAGTCCATTCAATAAGAATTGGTTTATTTCTCTATTATTATAAATATTTTCTTCACGAAGTACAAAGCTTGAAAACATTCTTTTCCAGAAGAAATCTTCATATGAGCGTCTTTCAGCAGTATTGAATACATTAAAAGCATCATTACTAGCAAGAACAGGTCTAATTTCAGAAAAATACAACCAACCCGCACCCATAAATAATTTGTCAACCAAATCTTCATCCATAGACTCGTCTTCGTCACTTCTAAACTTTTCAGCCAAAGCTGCTGTAGGATCTTCCACATAAAACAGAGGTTCAATAGCTATAATTCTTACATCCAACACGGAACGTTGTTTATCAAAAAACCACATTTCTTTGATATCTAAAGCTAAGAAATCACTCTTTTTGTAAGGATCAACAATTTCAATTTCTCCAATAATAACACCATCATCATCAAACTGAGGCATTTTCTTTTTAGTTCCCAATTTCCCTTTAAATTCAGAGAAATATTGAGGAATATTGCACCACTGATCCGTGTATATCATCAACGGATTTGGATTTCTTTCAGTAGAGTCAAGGGCTGAATATAAAACATCCCAAAAGCTCAACCAATTTCCTTGAGTAGTCTCTGAAGTTAAATCACCAAGATTAGGAAAATGTAATGGATGATTAATTTTTTCTCTCAAGTCTATTCTTCTCCAAACCGTTTTCGACCACATTACATCTGCTTCACGAAGATGAACATAACTAACAGGTGTTCTATTATATACATGAGTTTTGTCATAAATACCATCGACCTTTTCACGAATCGGCTCTTTTTGAACCCTTTCACCGGTTGGAACTTGATTATTACCAACATTTGTGTCATCATCGACATTTTGTGCCCATGCAATATTTCCAAAAACAAACATCATTAATAATACAAAAATAGCTTTCATAATAACCTCCTTTTAATAAATTATTTTAATCTAACAGAAACTCCTAAATCATCAGGATTTACTCTAACATTAACAGATTTTCCGTCTACGCTTGGAGTTACTTTTACGTCATAAACAATAAGTGGTGATCCTGGTTCCGCAGCATTGATATAACCTTGCATCTCACCAGAAAATCTATTACCACCAGTTGATGCAGTTTTAGCACTTCTTCCAGAACCTACAGTCATTGTAAATCCAGTAACTCTCCAATTTAAATCGTATGCAAATGATTCATCTTTAGGAACTACAATTGGACTATTGACAATTTCAGCTTTAGAACGACGTCCACCTCTAATATTACCAATGGCAATTCTGGGATCTGGAACCTTCATAATTCTAAATGGCGTTCCACCAAATGATTGGCTTTTTCCATCAATCTCGGCACTAATTGTAACATTCACTGTTTTTCCAATCATAGAAGTAGGAGGAGTAACGGTATACTTACCACCTGAACCTCTAAATGCCAAACCACCACCTGAAATTCTAATTTTATCTGGAGGCACTGGAGCCGAAGCAGAAACTGAGTTGTCAAGTTCAGCATAAAAAACATTCATTTTATCTGCAGCTACTGTAGCTGAAGATTTAGCTACCGAATATGATTCATGAAATGGATAAAAAGTATCTTCTCCGTCTGGATTTTTTAATTTAATAAAACCAGCAAATTTTTGCTCTCCAATTCCAGCAGCAGGAATTCTTAATTTCACCATTCCACTATCTCCCTCAACTTTCGTCATTGATGGAATCATGTCTTGCGTTGGTTCCTCAATTCCCATTTTGAAATATACTTCAGGTTGGGTTCTCGTATCGACAGCAGCGACAATAATATCTGCCTCAAATTCAGTACCTGTAAATACTATTCTGGAATTTGGAATAACCTTAGCTTCAATTCTGTCGAATGTAAAGTCACCTGCAGTAATAGCACGCATCAAATAAGACAAAATATCAAACTCGGCATTTCTAATTTCACCAATAGTTTTATTTAGCAAAGTAACACTAGCTGCCATAATTGAACCATAAAAACTATTGTATTCCCATGTTACTTCTTTTCCACCTGCGTCATAAAAAGGACCAACAACATCTAAACCAATTTTTTCATCGAACGCTTTGCGTTCTTTTTCATCTACTAAATCTAAAAGAGACTTACGATATTCAATAATTGCTTCTTTTAATTCTTTGGCTTTTCCAACTGCTTCACCAGAAGCAGAGGCACCAATGAAATAATTCGTTGGAGTAGAATAATCATCTTTATTCATAATTTCTCGCACTGTGAATCCAGTAACTTCTTCTATGGTTTTCTTTTCAGATAATGAGATTAATTCCCATTTTGCTTGATTAAATAAATCTATAATTTTTTTAGTATGTTCTTTAACTTCTAATGCTTTTTTGTAAAAAGGACCCACTTTCCCTGGCTCATTTGCGTTAGCAAAACCAAATTGAGCATATGATCCTTCTACTTTGCGTTCAAAATTTTCGTTTGTTTTTATAAGTGTTTCATCCACCACAATAAATGCATCCAAAATGTCTTTCGACACATTAAGAGCAAGCATTGCAGTAAGAACTAAGTACATCATCCCAATCATTCTCTGTCTTGGGGTTTCCGGACAATTTGCACTTGCCATAATTTATTTTTTTTTTTAGTTTAAAAATACATTTACTACAGTTAAAACTACCTGTTAACATTCATTGCAGATAACATATTACCATATACAGTATTTAGCATGCTAACATTTTTAGTCAAATTATCAATTTGCTCTTTGTACTTCACAGTATTTTCTACTGATTCGTTTAGATTGGTTGTAAACTTTTTGATATTTTGTTGAATATCATTCGTAGCATCAACGTGTTGTTGTGTATTTTGAAGTTGAATTTCGTAAGCAGCATTGATAGCAGAAAGATTTTTTGAAAGTTTTTGCAATTCTGCATTATACGAACTATTATCTGTTTGTATTGTTTGCACCGTTTGTTCGTAAATTGAAGCCAACTGACCAACAGCATTCGCCGCTTTGGTAACATTATTTAAGTAGTTTTCAGAAACATTCATGTCTTTCGACATTGCATCTGATGTTTTATCATAGACAGAAACTAGAGTTCTAACCGATTCTGAAGCTTTTGTTAGATTAGAAACATAACTATCTGTAGCAACAGCTGCATACGCAACACCTGACAATTTTGAAGCATTTTCGCCTAAGTTTTTCATTCCTTTAGCTAAACTTTCAATAAGTTCAGGACCAATTTTTGCTTCCGACAACATATTGTCGAGTTCTTGAGTTACAGTTAAACCTGTTGGTTTTCTTTTTTTGTCAGAAACAACGTCTTGAACATCTTCTCCCATGGCTAATTCTGGATATACTAAAGCCCAATTATATTCAACATGAAGTGGCTCAAAAGCTGAAAAGAAGAAAATAATTGCTTCTGTCCCCATACCTACCATAAGCATAATATTTGCACCCGGTAAGTGAAGAATTTTAAATAATGCACCGAGAATTACTAACGACGCCCCAATTCCATAGAGCTTTGACATAAAATTTTTGTAACCCTTACTTCTAACAATTGCATCTAATCCCATAATAAATTTGTTTTAAGTTAATGATTTAAGTTAATGATTGATTTGTTTATGATTATTCTTTCCTGATTTTATTTTCAACTAATATACATTTGAAGCACTACTCATATTATCCCCTTTTTGACGTCCTAAAAATGTTTGAACACAACGGAAACCCACATATGCTTTACCTGTATCTTGATACTCATATGAACGAGCATACGTTTTCATATAGTAACCAACATCTTTCCACGAACCGCCACGTACAACTTTACGTTTTTTCACTATCGGATCCGATTCAAGAGCGGAATAAGAATACTGCA
The DNA here is from genome assembly GCA_028683685.1 of Bacteroidales bacterium. GTDB lineage: Bacteria > Bacteroidota > Bacteroidia > Bacteroidales > WCHB1-69 > JAQUGA01. Next base: position 2,640 of record JAQUHH010000007.1, on the reverse strand, counting down.
TATTTAAGTCATGTGCAAAATTCATTGAGGACTCATCAAAAGCATCCTCACACCATTCAGAAACATTGCCCGACATATCATACAAACCAAAGTCATTGGGTGCATAGTGTCCTACAATCACTGTATGGAATCCACCATCATCAATATAATTTCCACGTCCTGGTTTAAAGTTTCCTAAGAAACAACCATTTGCATTTCTTGCATAAGGACCTCCCCATGGATATGGACTTAATGAAAAACTACCTCTGGAAGACCATTCCCATTCTGACTCATTGGGCAAGCGGAAATCGTTTTCAAACATCCATTCATTTTGAGAAATCAACCATGAATTACGCAACTGAGTTCTCCAATGGCAAAATGCTTTTGCTTGACGCCAGCTTACTCCAACTACTGGATAATGGTCATAAGCAGGATGCCAGAAATAATTATGTGTCAATGGATCATTAAATGAATACGTAAAATCATGAACCCAAACTAAAGTATCTGGATAAATATTAACAATTTCACGACGAAGGAAAGCTTTTTTTCCTTGATTATAACCAGTAGGACGATTTGAATATAAACCTTTGAAACGAGTTTTTGGATCCTGAACATCATGCTCTTTGTATGCCCCACCCATTCCATCACGAACTCCATCGGCATCTTCTATTTGTCCTTTAAAATTGCGTACATCAATCCACCAATATTCGTAATCCAATATTTGTGTATTAAGCTCCACTTGGCGATAGTGATAAAAACGACCATCCGTAATCTTAACAAAAAGTGGTTGAAGTGCTTGTTGATAATCTTCATCTTCTGAATCCCATTCAATTTCTTCTCTCCAATTAATAAGTTGTGGTTGAATAACTTCCCCTTCGTTTTCCCCACGATCATACTTAAGCAAATGCTCGTTATCAGCTTCATCCAAAGCTCTTCCTAAAAAACAATGTGCTAATGAATCTCTGACCCACTCAACAAACTGACGATACTCATTGTTAGTGATTTCAGTTTCATCCATATAAAAAGCTTGCACACTTACTGCTTTCGATTGATGAACCAATGCGTAAGGAACATCTTCGTCACCTGTACCCATATGGTAACTACCCATTGGAATGTGTAACATTCCGTATGGATCTTCGGAAATATAAACCGGTCGGTTTCTCACTCCGGTTAGTTCTCCATTGCCGCTGTTATTACAAGCTGACAAGAGTCCTAATGCCATTAGAATTATTAAGGTTTTTTTCATGCTTGCTCCTGATTTATAATATTTAAAACGCATGCTCTTTTTGTTTTATTGTATTGTATTGTTCTTATAATAATAAATGTAGGTCTAATTCCCTAACATTCTAGTATTTTTATAACTGTGGAATACAGGCTGTCTTTCAATATTGAAGCAAAAACGCAACATTATTTCATGACTACCAATGCTTCTTCCTTGACGACCTAAATCGGAAGTTGTAAAATCATAGGAGTATCCAATATGCAAACCAGCCATGGAACCCGTAAGAAAAGGTCTTACTCCAAGAACTAAAGCAACTGCATCTTGGAAACGATAACTCAATCCTCCCCAGAATTGACCATTGTATTTTGCTATAGCAGATACGTCGTATTGTGCTGAAACAAAATCCGTTTTAATAAATACACTAGGTTCAAAAACAAGAGAAGGATTGTTCGGATAAACCCACTCATATCCTCCATTTATAAAATAGTGTCTTTTTAATTCGATCCCAGTACTACTTTCATTTCCTTCTTGTTCCAGCATTTGTGTAGATGCTATTCCTACATAATATTGATTCGGCACTTTATAAAAAGCTCCAAATGACATATCAAACACCATATCAGATTCTTGACTTTTGCCAATTATACGTTGATCTCCTTCTTCAATAGGTACAAATTTGGTAAAATCGATGGTTTTATTTTGTAAACCCGCTTGAACGCCCAAACCTAAAGTTCCCATTCCAATGTTGAGGCGATACGCATAACCCAACTTAAGATTGATATTGTCTTCGTATCCCAATTTGTCTTTCATAATAGTTAAACCGAGTCCTCCTCTAAGAATTTTTACAGGAGCATCCAATGTAAACAAAATAGATTGAGGAGAAGTACTTTCTCCATTAGGATCTTGAAATCCCATCCACTGCTGTCTAACAAGTGAAGTTAAACAAATTGCACCATTGCTTCCTGCATAACCAGGATTAAACGGTAAAATTGCATAATTATGCTGTGTAAATTGAGCTTCCTGTTGAGCCGATAAAAACATAACAGGTAAGATAACGGCAATTAATAAGTATAATTTCTTCATATTGTTTACGTATTGAATCGTATACTTCATTTCAAATAAAACGCTAAAATAACGATAAATTTTTGAAACTAACAAACATCTGTTGATAAAAAATATATTCTGTTTTTTCATTAGCATCTTTAATTTGCTCCTATTCATTTATACTTTATTATAATTTATTTGTTTCGTTTTTGAATAAATTTCTGTATAAAAACATTATTATTAAAACTAAAAACCTCATTATTAGCATATTAACCCACTTCAAATTTAACAATCTTAAATAACTTCATTCATAATTTTGCTGGATGTGCTTCTCAATTTTTTAACGCCAAGCCGCTATTTAGAATTACTATAAATTACAAGTGTTGATAAATATTTTT
>JAQUHH010000198.1 GCA_028683685.1 Bacteroidales bacterium | reverse complement strand
ATGGGAGCAAAAGTTCCTTGTGTTCTTTCTTCCAGAGGCGACAGTTCGAAAACAAAATTATATTCGATAGCTCTGGCAGCTGCCTTGGCAAAATAAATAATATAAAATCAATCCAATAGAAAATGATATCAAAAAATTTAATTCTTGCCATTAACCCTGGCTCGACATCTACAAAAATTGCAGTTTTTTCGGGGGCTGAACAAATTTTTGTAAAAAACATTAAACATTCAGCAGAAGAACTAGCTCCATTTGAAAAAATAACGGATCAGTACGAATTTAGAAAAAATATAATCTTAGCCGAATTAAAAGCCAATAATATTGAATTGGAGAGTCTAAAGGTAATTGTAGGCCGTGGTGGCCTTGTAAAATTTATTCCTTCTGGCGTTTATTCTGTCAATGAAGCCATGATTGCTGATTTGAAAGCGGGCATTAACGGCGAACATGCCAGCAACTTAGGCGGATTAATTGCCAATGATATTGCTCAAAGTATTCAAGGTTCCAAAGCCTACATAGCCGATCCCGTTGTAGTTGATGAATTGCAAGATGTTGCACGAATTTCAGGACATCCTGCATTTGAAAGAGTATCTATTTTTCATGCTCTAAATCAAAAAGCCATTGCACGAACATACGCTAAAGACATCAATAAAAAATACGAAGATTTAAACTTAATCGTTGTCCATTTAGGTGGTGGTATCAGTGTTGGAGCTCACTGCAAAGGTCGTGTAATTGATGTAAACCAAGCTCTTGATGGCGAAGGTCCTTTCAGTCCTGAACGCAGTGGAACAATTCCAGTTGGACAATTGGCAAAACTTTGTTTTAGTGGAAAACACACTCTTGATGAGGTAAAAAAAATGATTACAGGAAAAGGTGGCTATGTTGCATATCTAGAAACTAACGATGCTTACGAAGTTGAAAAAAGAGCAGATTCTGGAGACAAAAAAGCAGAGCTCATGCAAAACGCAATGGCATATCAAGTTTCAAAAGAAATTGGTGCCATGGCCACAGTTTTAAAAGGAAAAGTGGATGCTATTTTGCTGACCGGCGGAATTGCATATAGCAAACCATTTGTTGCCCTCGTAAAAGAGCATGTTGAGTTTTTGGCACCCATCGCCGTTTATCCAGGCGAAGATGAAATGAAAGCTTTAGCCCTTAATGGTCACTTGGTTTTGAGCGACGAAGTTGTTGCCAGCGAATACAAATAATATTTGTAGAAAATCAAATTCTTCAAAATCAATAAAAAAACAAGAGGCAGAAATATTATTTCTACCTCTTGTTTTTTTACTTCCGAAAGGCTATTTATTTTCAACAAACCCATCTAAAATATCGCTAAAATCTTGATTCATCATGCACTTAAAATGTTTTTTAGGACATTCTTCATATCCAATCTTACTGCATGGGCGACATTTTAAGTTATTGATTTCCATAACTTTATAATTGCCAGGCAATTGAGGCATGTATGGATACATCCCAAAATCAGGAACCGTATTTCCCCAAACAGAAATCACATTCAGATTTAAGGCCGCTGCAATGTGCATTAAGCCCGTATCGGGGGTGATGATGGTTCCGCATTTCTTTAATGCTAAGGCTGATTCCTCTAGAGTTAGTTTTCCACAAGTATTCATCACTTTTTCGGAGAAATAATTTTTAATGACTTCGGCTTTCAAAAAATCATCTTTACCTCCCAACAACAAAAAGTTATGATTTGAATTTTCAATTAGTTTAATGAGTTTTTCGTTTGGAATTTGTTTGGTATTATGTTTACTCCCAATGGCAATGGCAATGGGCATTTTCGAATGAATAAAATCTTCTACTTCAATATTTAAAGAGGTATCCATAGGAATAAAAAAATCACACGCTTTTCCATCGTTTTTGGCACCCAAAAAACGAACTGCCTCAAAATAGCGGTCTACCACATGTTTGTCGGGCAATAAATTGATTTTAAATTGCGTCAACAAAAACTTTTTAAAATTTAATTTATTAAATTGATATGATTTTACACGAAGAAGAAATTTAATTTTTGCTGTTCGAATGTTGTTATGAAGGTCAATAATAAGATCAAATTTCTCTTTTTTTAATTGAGAAATAAAATCTCTTTCATTTTTATCTAAAACGTGCACTTTATCAACATATGGATTTGAAATAAGGATGCTTGAAAAAGATTTTTTTACGGCATAATGAATCTCACAATTGGGTATTTGTTGCTTTAAACAGCGTACAACAGGCGATGTTAAAACAATGTCTCCAATGGAACTAAAACGTATAACAAGAATTTTTTTCAATGTTTTTTCTTACAAAGTTAGAAGGTTTTTTGTAATAATCTGGTAGAAAGCAAAAAGCTATCTGTTTTTTTAGTACTTTTGCACTTCAAAATTAAGAAAAATAATTATCTATTTAAATTTAAAAAAATGAAATCTGTATCTATTAGCGGTTCTTTAAGAGAGAACGTAGGGAAAAAAGATGCTAAGGCACTTCGTGCCAAAGGTTTAGTACCATGTGTAGTGTATGGTGGCGAAAAACAACATCATATTTTTGTAGACGAAAAACAATTTAAAAATTTGATTTATACTCCCGAAACAAACTACGCTGAGTTGAGTTTTGGTGATATTAAAACAAAAGCAATTATCAAAGAAAGTCAATTTCATCCTATAACTGAAAAAATAGTACATATTGATTTTCTTGAAATTACTGAAGCCAAAGCTATAACTATTGGTATTCCAGTAAAAATTACAGGCAAATCTCCAGGAGTAATTCGTGGTGGAAAACTTATAAAAAGATATCGTAAAATGAAAGTGAATGGTTTTTATACTGATATTCCAGATTTCATAATAGTAGATATTAGCAAATTGGAAATAAATGATACTATTTATGTTGAAGATATTGTTGTTGACAAATACAAAATAATAGAAAATCCTGCAAACGTAGTTGTTTCTGTTATTGCCACACGTAATGTTGAAGAAGGCGAAGAAGAAGCCACAGCAGAAGCATAAAAAATGTTTCAGAATATCATAAAAGGTATAAAGAGTACTCTTTATACCTTTTTTCATAAAAAAAACAATACGGTGATACAAATTCCGAAGAGATGAAAAAATTTCTCATTATTGGTTTAGGAAACATTGGTTCAGAATACCATGAAACCCGCCACAATATTGGATTTATGATTGTGGATGCACTCGTTGCAACCAAAAATGGCACATTTGCTTCCGACCGATACGCTTCGGTTTCTACACTACGTCATAAAGGACGTCAAATCATTCTAATAAAACCATCAACATACATGAATTTAAGTGGAAAATCGGTTCGCTATTGGCTTGAAAGAGAAAATATTCCTATTGAAAACATGCTTGTAATTTATGATGATATTGACCTTGAGCCTGGTACAATTCGCATTAAACCAAAAGGAGGAGGTGGAAGTCACAACGGCATCAATCATATTATTGAAATTTTAGGAACTCAAAATTTTGCCCGCTTGAGATTTGGAATTGGCAAAAACTATTCGCAAGGGCAACAAGTAAACTATGTTCTGGAAAAGTTTGATTCGGACGAAAGTGAACTTATCAAACAACAAATCGAAATAGCCGGCAAGGCCATATTGTCCTTTGCAACGGGAGGTCTTGGAAACACCATGAATGCTTTTAATAAAAAAGAGATTGAAAAATCCACAGAAAAACCTTTAACAAAAGAGTAGAAAAACCAAAACAAGATTGGAACTTGTTTACAAAAAGCGGATGTATATTACTTTTTCACCCCCTTTATCTCATGAATAACGGCACCGCCAAGTCCTCCCCATCGCAAATAAAGATCTAAATTCTTTTTGTCTTTAAAGCTTCCCGAACAATAATGAGTTGGAAAACCCGAAAGCATTTCGTCTTCATCAATAACTAATTCTATGCTTTTATCGGCGGCATATTTAATAATAATATTTGATTTTTCTTCACCATACACGATTTCACCTTTATATGTTTCGGAATAATCATAAAGTACCCCTTCATTCATTGTAAACGAACTATAATGAACATCGAACGACCATTCTCCAAGATATTTATTTCGATGATCAAAGGGTACTTTTTTACATGCTGAATTAGCAGAAAGAACAACTGTCAAAAGGACTACACTGAATAATCTTTGATGCTTTTGCAATATTTTTATTTTATTTCGTTATTTTACTATAAGCAAATATAAAACTATTTATCGATGTTCTAAAAATGAAAGTTTTAAAATAACAAAAAACAAAAAATCTAATCAAAAAATAATGTATTTTTGCAACATGAAATTGAGAACTATCTATATCTTTATTATAATCAGTATTATATTGGGTTTGGGAACTTCTTGTAATAAGTATCAAAAAATACTTAAAAAAGGAGATTTAGAAACGAAATATGAAACCACTTTTAAATTATATGAAAAAGGCGATTATATTACTGCTTTGCAGTTTTTAGACGAGTTAATTCCCTTATATAGAGGAAACGAAAAGCTCCAAAAGTTAATGTATATCTACCCATATAGTTACTATAAAAATGGTGACTTTATGGTAGCAGCTTATCATTTCAAGCAATACTCCAAACTTTATCCCAACACAGTGGAAGCTCAAGAGTGCGACTATATGTCGGCGTATTGTTCCTATATGGATTCGCCACCAGCGAGCCTAGAACAAACCAACACCCACAAAGCCATTCGCGACTTACAGCTTTTTATCAACAAATATCCTAAAAGCGAAAAAATTGCAAAATGCAATGAACTAATTGACGAACTTAGAGATAAACTATCTAAAAAAGATTTCAACATTGCCAAAATGTACTATAATATCGAAAGCTATAATGC
>JAQUHH010000197.1 GCA_028683685.1 Bacteroidales bacterium | reverse complement strand
TCCATGGGATAGACTTTGAAAACCCGCTTTACCAATTCAGACGATAAATCGGAAATATCAGTGACAAGCTGTAAATTCAACGATATGACAGGTCTTTCAATCTGCTTCATGGCTTTGTTGATTAAACTCGTTTTGCCATATCGACGAGGACTGATAAGTACCAAATGATTGGCACTGTTGACAACGTTCAACACTTTTGCCAAATCTTCTTCTCTGTCGGTAAAATAGGGCGATTCTACAATTGAACCAAATTTAAAGGGATTTTTCATGTCATAATTATTTCATAAAATACTAAAAACATGTTGTAAATATTTGATAACAAACATGGTACGACTACGAAAAATTTCGTTACGAAAATTTTCGTAGTATTTCGTTTTACAAATATACGACAAAAAATGATATTTTGTTTTATTTTTCTTTTTTTTACGGATTTGAGATTGGAAAGATTGGAAAAAGATTGAAACGAGATTGATACAAGATTGAAGGGATTGCCTGCGGACGTCGAGCATTTCGACTACGTGATCATCGAGCATGTCGAAATGCACAAACCTTGATAGAAGAAAGATTGATTTGACTGCTAAGAGTTTTAAGAAGAATGAAGATAATAGATTTGTTCTTTATTTTTTTTAGTAAAAATATGTTTTGATTATTGTTATTTTTGCCAATAAATTTCAGGCAATTTAATATTGTAAAAAATGTAATTATGAATATTGAGGACTTTATCAACTTTTACACAAATAACACCATTAAAGCACGTGGGAAAGAAATTTTGAATAATAATGGTGTAGAGCTGATTGAAATAAATGAGCATGAGAAAGTAGCAATTTTCAAAGTTACTGGAAATGAAACTTATCGTGTTGAAATTTCATTTGACAATTTTGACGAATTAGATGTTCAATGTACCTGCCCTTATTTTGAAAATTATGATGAATTATGCAAACATGGAGTTGCTGCACTTTACTTCTTTAAAAATCAATTAAATAGTGCTAAAAAAAGTAAGAAAATTACGCTTAGAAATTCATCAGAATTTATTGAATATAAAGACATCGAAGACATAAACAGCATTTATAATATATACAAATTGCCAAATCAGTTTCATTACAATTTAAAATTTGAAGTGTTTGAGGAGAATGAAATACAAATTTCAACAAGTCCCCAAAATAGCTATTGGAACGAACGCAAGAATACCGTGACTTTCGTCAAAGAAAATAAGGTTTTAAAGTCGAAATGTACATGCGGCACAAAGAATGAAGGAAATTGTGATCATGAAGCATTTTTAATTCATTTTTTTAAAAAATCTTCAGATTTTAAACTTCACGAACTTTTTGATTATCAAATTCTTGAAACAAAGCTGAAACCTAAATACAAAGACCTAGGGGTGAGCTTTGAATATTTTCTGAAAAATTTCACAATTAACTTTGATAAAAAGAATAAAATTGTTTGGATTGCCAAAGATGGAAGGAAAATTTTGGGCAAAAAAGACATTGTGAAAATGTCGCAAAAAATCAATCCAATTCCCACTGTGGAATCACTTATCCATGAAAAATTTTATAATTCAAGTGCTTTTCAAAAAAAAGATATTGGATTGATTTTTCATGGCAAAGATTTTTTATGTTTCACGCCCGTAATGGCAAATGTAAATAAATTAGGAACAGATTTGATGTCTTCTTTTGAAAAGTTAGAGGAAGATAATCCTATTCTTGATTTTAAGCCTATCGAAGGGATTGAAAAACTTATTAGTCTGTGTGCAAGTTTGGAAATGCATCTCGACAGAACCAGTGAAGAATCTGAATTTCTGGACAATCTTTACCAAGAAATAATCCCATTAGTAAAGAATGTTAAGCATGTTTATAAGTGGAGCTCAAATGGCAGCGGTTACAAGTATTACCATAGTTATAAGTACACAAATTTTGTTAAACGAGACTTAGTGCCAGTAAAGATTTCTGATGAAAAAGTATTCTTTAAATTGTGTTATTTTGAAGATGAATTTTTAGTAGGAGTTCGCCCTGTGTTGTATTTGAAATCTGGAATTGAACTTGATGTTAAAGACATAGAATCAAGGTATTATATGTTTGTCCATCATTCTGATTCTTTATATTTTTTTAATTCGGCTTATGATTATGAATCTTTTGAACAATTTGAGAAAGAAGGAGCTGTTTCAACTTCTAAAGAAAATAAAAACGAATTTTTGAAAAATTATTTGTTTCCTCTCACCGACAATTATCCTATTGATTTTGCTGATTATCAAGATTTTCAAGAAACAAAACTGATGCCTCAAGAGAAAAATGTGTATTTGTCGGATATTGAAGGGTTTATGGTTTTTACTCCTGAAGTGGTGTGTCAAAATGATATTAGGTCGAATCCAATAAGTTATCAGAATCATTATCAGATAGATGATAATCAAAAAATTACAGTTTTCTTTAAAGATCAAGATTTTGAAACTGATTTTTATAATAAACTTATTGAAATACAGCCACTTTGGAAAAATCAAAGCAATTCACCATTTTTTTATTTACCCATTGATATGGTGATGGATAGAATGTGGTTTTTTCGTGCATTTGAAAAGTTTAAAGAAAACAACATCAATGTTCATGGTTTGTCAAAGTTGAAATATTTTAAATATAGTCCTCATAAAGCTGTTATTCATTCGCATATCAAATCGGGGCAAGATTGGTTCGATGTTGAAATTGACATTAAATTTGGTGAGGAAAGCGTAAAACTTTCCGACATAAAAAAAGCCATTAAAAACAAAAACAATTTTGTACTTTTATCCGATGGAACTTATGGTATGCTGCCCGAAGATTGGTTGGCAAAGTTTGAACGCTATTTTAGAGCCGGAGAGGTTTCAAAAAACAATATCAAGGTTTCAAAACTAAAATTTCACCTTATTGATGAGCTATTTGCCGACCTCGATCAGTCGGAAATATTAGAAGAAATTACTGAAAAAAAGCAAAAACTTTTGTCGTTTAATGAAATTAAAGAAACCATTGTTCCCAAGCAGATAACAGCTACTTTGAGAGATTATCAGAAAGAGGGCTTAAACTGGCTGAATTTTCTGAATGAGTTTAAGTGGGGCGGTATTTTGGCTGATGATATGGGATTGGGAAAAACGCTACAAGTGATTGCATTTTTAAAACAGATTGAAAAAGAATCGCATAAGCTGAATTTGATAATAGTTCCTACCACCTTGATTTTCAACTGGGAAACAGAGTTTCAGAAGTTTGCTCCAAGAACAAAAGTTTTTTATTATTATGGACCACAACGAGAGCGAAATATTGATGTTTTAAAAAAGCAAAATATTGTCATTACGTCCTATGGAACTTTGGTTAACGATATTGATTTGTTTCAAAAAATTAAATTCAATTATGTTATTCTTGATGAGTCGCAAGCTATAAAAAATCCCAATTCTTTGCGATATAAATCGGTATGTTTGCTCAAAGCCGAAAACAGAATTGTTTGCACAGGCACTCCCATCGAGAACAATACATTTGATTTATACGCACAATTTAGTTTTCTAAATCCAGGATTTTTTGGTTCGCAAAATGCTTTTAAGGAAAATTTTTCTATCCCAATTGATAAAGAAAAGAGTGAAGAAGTGGCAATGGAACTTCAAAAAATGATAAATCCTTTTATTATCCGAAGAACCAAAGAGCAGGTTGTAAAGGAGTTGCCTCCAAAAACCGAAAATATCTTATACTGCACCATGGGCGATGAGCAGATGAAGATTTATATAGCATACAGAAATAAGTATCGTGATTATATTTTAAAAAAAATGGATGACGATGGCCTCGAAAAGAGCAAATTGTATGTTTTAGAAGGTTTGTTGAAACTACGTCAGATTTGCGATTCGCCTGAGATGCTCTCCGATGCTGAATATTATGGCAATGAATCTGTAAAAATTAAAGAACTTTTAAACCATATTGAAAATAAAACTGGAAAACATAAGATATTGATATTTAGTCAGTTTGTGTCAATGCTGAAATTGATAAAGAACGCATTAGATTCATCAAAAATTACCTATGAATATTTGGATGGAAGTTGCAATACCAAACAGCGTCAAGAGAGTGTTCAAAATTTTCAAAACAATGATGATGTTAGAGTTTTCTTAATCAGTCTTAAAGCCGGAGGTTTTGGTTTGAATCTCACGGCTGCTGATTACGTTTACATTGTTGACCCATGGTGGAATCCAGCTGTCGAAAATCAAGCCATTGATAGGTGCTACAGAATTGGTCAAGACAAAAAAGTTTTTGCCTACCGTATGATTTGTAAAGATACTGTGGAAGAGAAAATTTTAGCTTATCAAAACACCAAAAAACAACTTGCTGAAAATATAATCCAAACAGATGAATCAGTGCTGAAGAGTATTAATAGAGAAGATATTTTGAATTTGTTTTCATAGATGGGGGGTGAGATTGTGGTTCGAGTGTTGGCCATTGAGCTTGTCGAAATGCACCAACCGAGATTGATAGGAGATTGAATAAGATTGAAGAGATTGATAGGAGATTGATACAAGATTGAAGGGATTGAGGAGATTGCCTACGGAGGTCGAGCGAAGCCGTATTCGGACGTCGAGCGGAGCGATGCAGTGAGCGGCGTCGAACTGTCGAGACGCACGAAACTCGGCTTCTCGACTACGTGGTCATTGAGCGAAGCGGTGCACTGAGCGTATTCTAGGACAAATCCAAATTTTTTTGAATAAATTATGAAACAAATTTATACAAATCAACATAAGGAGTTCCCCTTTTAACTACAGCAAACGCTCTATAGAGTATCTTGTTCCGAATTATATTCAATGTGCTCATTTTATTTTTACCCATACTTACTCTATTTTGATA
>JAQUHH010000196.1 GCA_028683685.1 Bacteroidales bacterium | reverse complement strand
CAAGGCGAAGAAAAAGAACTCCAAGGAAAACCATACTAATCAATTTGCAGAAATTTGACACACTATTGTCCTCTCAGATTTTACAAAAGGCTTTTTCGAACTTATCTTTGTAAGAAAAATTATTATGAGAAATAATATAATTGCTTACTGGACATCAAATTCTCATATTATTAATTGTTTGGAAAGCATAAATAAAAAACTGAAAATTGAATTATTGAATATCAATTGTGCTGAAGATTTAATAGCTGTTCCCGGATTTATAAATATTATAGATAGCTATTTACTAACCGAAAAACTTTTGATAGGGCTAAATCCATTTGTTAAGCATTGGGATAAAAATGAAAACATTATTTTAGTTGTAGGCAAAAAATTTAAAATTGAAGATTTTGAGATAAGTAAGTATTTCAAATTTATTTCCGAAACTGCTGATGAGCAAACTTTAATCGGAATTATAAAATACCGAATGAACCAAAAAACTGCAAATAGAAAGGAGAATATTTTAAAATCAAAAATATATCGTATTATCTTTATTTATGACGCATTGCGAAGAGATGTGCCTGTGAGAACAGAAGATTTATGCGACATTTTTGATGTTAGTGAGAGAACCATTCGCAGAGATGTTAAAATATTGAGCGAAGTTCTTGATGAGAAAATACATTATGACAGAGATTTTGGTTTCTTTTTAAATTCATAAAAAAAATCGCCATGAAAAAAACAATAAGAATTTTGCTTCGAATTATCATAACTCCTGCTTTATTTATCCACGAGTTGTGTCATGTTTTAGCTTCATTGATTGTGGGATTAAGCCCTAAAAACTTTGGCTGGAGTTTTTTTATATTAAGGGGTCCAATAAATGCCATGGTTTATTTTGATGAAACCGCTGCCAGTAAAATTGAGGGGACTTTTCGCAGATTTATTATTGATATTGCCCCATTATTTGCCTTTGCATACATTGGCTATATGGCAACTAATATTGAATTTTTCAAATATTTTTTGATGTATGAATTTCTTGTTTTACCCTTCTCTTTTATGTCAGCCATAGATTTTAACAGTGCCCTCAAATATTTGGGAGTAAAAAAAGAGGTTAAGTTTTTTTACAATACATGGCTTATAAAATTTGACAATTGGCTCTATTTTGAGGGAATGACCGAAGAAGAATATTTAGAAAAGAAACTAATGGATGGAATTGAATAATGAAAAATTTATTAATTATTGTTTGTGGTATCGTGTTTCTAATGCCGCTTTCAGGTTTAAGTCAGCACATTAGACTTAAAGACCAATACGGGGAAAAAGTCTATTTTGTAGATGGCAACACTGTCAGAGAAAAAGATATGTATGGAGAAAAACTTTACTATTTGGATGATCAAACTATTCGCCGAAAAGATATGTATGGCGACAAGCTCTATTATATTGATGGTAAGACGGTGCGATTTAAAGATCAATATGGGGAGAAACTTTTTTTCTTTGATGGAGCAACTATTCGTTATAAAGACATCTATGGAGAAAAGCTTTATTTTATTGATGGTCAGAATATACACCGTAAAGACCAGTATGGCGAAAAACTTTTTTGGTTTGAATCTATTCCCGATAAATGGGTTATTGTATGCATTATAAAAATTTGAATTATGAAAGTGAGTTTTGGAATGTTGAATAAAAGTGTTGATGAAAATATACTACAGATTAAACCTGATGTTTTTGAGTGTGATACTGATTGGTTTGAAAACACTTGCCCATCCATTAAAGAAACGCATTTGTTTTTGCCCGATTGGGAGGATGCCGAAGATTTGGAATGGGTAACCATGTATTTTATTGCCGAAAAATACGATGAATTGTTGCAAAATAATGATAATGTCCTCTGTCGGGAAGCTAAGTTGTTTTTATTGAATTTCAAAGAAATGAAAGAAACAAAGCAGCCAAGCGAGGTAGTAAGCAAATTGCAAATGCGGAAATTAGTTTGTGATTTACAAAAAAGAAAGTCATGCAAATGAAAACAATAGAAAAAGAAATCAATCTTTTAGAGATAAATAAACATCTGCTTCGTTCAGTCGCAATAAAGTATGAACCAGCAATAAAACTGTATTTTGTCAATTTTCAGTTAAAGCCAATGCATCGTTTGATTTTTAAATTTTCTGATTATCCCGATATTTTCAGCAATAATTTTGAGCATCGTGAATATACTGAGCATTGCGAAGATATGGAATCGTACTTCAGAGCTAATTTGTTCCATTTGATGAATCAAAACAAAAAACTTATCTGGAGATATCAGACAGTTGATGAGTTAAATGAAATCAATGCTTTTTTGTATGTTTTTTACAAACCTCTGTTTATCCTTGCTGAAAGAATTTCGTATAGCATTAATATCAGCCGAATTGAATCATATCAAACCATTGTAGAATTTCTGACAGCATTAGGCTTAATTAAGCATTATCTGCACTCTGTAAATATAACGAAAAAAACTCAACAGATAGTTTTGATGAATTGACAACCATTATAGCTTTATACTTAATGCCTTTATTTTGGTATAGCAATGAAAATCAACAAATATTGATTAAAAAATTACATGAAAAGTTGTTCAAAAGAAGTCCGCATAAATTATTGATGCATAAAGATAAAAACGAAACAATGCTTGCTTTTGTTGAAATTGCTAAATTAGAAGAGGCAGACATAAAAGCTTTACTTAAAAAAATGGGAATCAATGAATATGAACTTTTATAAAAACTAGCATTATGCCATTATATTTGAATTTAGCTAATCTTATTGTCCAGAAAAAGAGCATTGTAAATAAATATCAGGGAGGATTAAGTGCTTTTTTAAAAGATAGTAATTGGGGAAATATTGAATTTGACTCGCAGGATGATGAATTGCTTTTGTTTGCAGCCATGAATTCCGATGAGTTTGATTTTGATTTTTTTGAGAAAGCAGGTTTTGTCGGACATGAGGATTATTTTGTGCTTACACGCTATGCTTCAGAAGAAAAATTGCCCGATTGGCTGCAACAAAACAATGTGTTTTTATGGCATTCCGATTGTCCTCCAAACCAAGTGAAATTAGTAGAAAAATATTGTAAGGCAAGCACTGATGTTTTCTTTGAAAAACAGTTGTATTTGCTGATAAATTCCAAGTCAATTGAAAGGATATAAATAAAAACACTCAATATGAAAAACGAAACAATCGCCAAACTTTTTGCTGATTTAGACAAAATCAGAGAAACCGAAACTTTTCTTGAAAAAAGAATGGCAATACGCAGTAATAACAGCTTTTATCACTACCATTTGCCGGATATTGTGCTGACTGAAAAAATGCTGGAAAATTACGATGAGTATGATACCGACCGCATGGGAGCATATTACAACCGCTCTCTTTGCAGGATTGGAAGTACAAATAATACCAATATTAAATTTGGCGAAGGTTATATTGTATTATATACCGGAGCATTAAGTGAATGTGGGAAAAGTTTAGCACTTGCAAGCGGGGGTAACGAAGACGAATACACTCTTGCCTTAGCCAAAATTGTTCTTATACACGAACTTTTTCACTGGATGATTTACGAATACCCGGCAATACTTAGCAATATGTTTTTTATGAAAGATTGGCCCACTGTGGACAATAAAATGTTTCACGAAAGTTTGGCTCAGTATTATACACAAAACAAAATCAAGCAGTTGATAGATGATTTTTTGATGAAAGTTTTTGATGAGCTAACCGAGAGACAAATGCCCAATTATACTGTTTTTCGTGGCGATGACGATGGCTTTTGCCTGGCAGATTATCCCGAAAACAAAGTGTTTTTAGCATTGGATTTATGCCGCGAAAAAAACATACAAACCTGGAAACAATTTAAACACGTTTTAATCAATGAAGTGGAAACAGCAGAAACCCAAAATAAAATCATTCAATATGCCGAAACCAAAGAAAGCGGTTGGTTGTATGTCGCTCCATTTCTTTCCACAGAAAATAAAGAAATTCATAAAGCAAAAATTGTAATGCAAAAACTTGGACTTTAAAATATTTTTATAATTTTGATAATGTTAACAATGGAAATTATGGCAACGATAAAGTTTGTGACAAATCTGCATCCTTTCCAAAATGGAAGGGAATGGCAATTCCACCCAAATTTCTTTGAAGGGAAAGATGTAAAAGGAGATGATGTTTGTGATAAAAATGGAAAGAAAATATCTTTTCCAGTACCAAATGAAGCAGGCGTTTACATTGTTGGTGTGAAAATTCCGGTTTCTGACCCAAAACAGTTTGATGAGAATGGAAAACCGATAGATAAAGCTGTTGAGAAGTTTTGTCCGTTGTATGTGGGGATACAAAAGAAAATTAAAAATAAAATAAAAGGCCATCGTGATCCAAGAAATAGGAGCACCAGTAATGGTGAACTTAATTCCTATAAAGAATTATTTGATTTAAGTATGCCCCCTTCAAAATTTTATAAAGGAATAGAAAAATGGAATGAGTACTGGTGTAACAAAAAAGGAAAAGAAAGAAATTTAGAGACGTTAATAAATGAAATTAAAATAAATGGTTATGACTCTATGGTATTTTTCCCCAATCCATTATTTTTCGAAAAATGTTTATCGCCTAATGGTTTAGGGTTTTCTCATGTTTCTAATACTCATGACTTTTTTTTGCAAAAGAACGATAATTATAAATTATTGGCAGAAACTAAACTATTTGAAAGGATAAATTATACAAAGGAAACTATTGAAAAAAAGTATTGGTATGCTTATGCCACAAAAACAAATAATCCCAATATCGACTTTAATGACAATTCAATATGTCAACAAATTGAAGCCGCTACAAAATGGAAACTAATACATACCCTGGGTATACCAACATATGCAGGCATTAATGGTGCAGGATTGCCAATGTGG
>JAQUHH010000195.1 GCA_028683685.1 Bacteroidales bacterium | reverse complement strand
ATACTTAATAGCCTGGACAACAACACCTTGGACACTGCCCTCGAATACCGCTTTGGCAGTAGGCAATAATATTGATTATCTCTTGGTAAAAACCTTTAATCAATATTCAGGCGAACCCATTTTGGTTATTTTGGCAAAATCTTTATTGCATTCATTTTTCCCAGAAAAAAATGCAGAACTCAGTTTTGAAGAGTACAAACAAGGCGACAAAAACATTCCATATCAAGTATTGGCCGAAACCAAAGGAAAAATGTTGATAGGCATTGAATACGAGCAACTTATTCCATGGGTAAATCCCGGAGAAGGAGCTTTTAAAGTCATTCATGGCGAATTTGTAACCACCGAAGACGGAACGGGTATTGTGCACATTGCTCCCACTTTTGGAGCGGACGATGATAGAGTAGCTAAACAATCTGGCGTTCCTCCGCTTTTTATGATTGACAAAGAAGGAAAACGCCAACCCATGGTAGATAGAAGTGGAAAATTCTACGTTTTAGAAGATTTAGATTCAGATTTCGTAAAAGAAAATATAAATATAGAATTGTATAAAGAATTTTCGGGTCGTTTTGTAAAAAACGAATACAATTCTAAATTAACTGCAGATGACACCAGTTTAGATGTTGACCTCAGCGTTATGCTAAAAATAAAAAATCAAGCTTTTAAAATTGAAAAGCACACGCATAACTATCCACATTGCTGGCGAACCGACAAACCCATTTTGTACTATCCTTTAGATTCTTGGTTTATTCGCACTACGGCTTATAAAGACCGAATGATTGAATTAAACAAAACCATCAATTGGAAACCTGAAGCCACAGGCACGGGTCGTTTTGGAAATTGGCTCGAGAATCTAGTCGATTGGAATTTATCACGTTCTCGCTATTGGGGCGTTCCACTTCCAATTTGGAGAAACGAAGAAGGCACCGAAGAAATTATGATTGGTTCCATTGAACAATTGCATCAAGAAATTGAAAAATCGGTAAAAGCTGGTTTAATGACTTCCAATCCATACGCTTCATTCAAAGCCGGAGATATGTCGGATAAAAATTACCAATCGATAGACATCCATCGTCCTTATGTGGATGATATTATTTTGGTTTCGCCAACGGGCTTGCCCATGAATCGCGAAGCTGATTTGATTGATGTTTGGTTTGATTCTGGCTCCATGCCTTATGCTCAATTGCATTATCCTTTTGAAAACAAAGAACTTCTAAACCAAAATTTCCCTGCCGATTTTATCGCCGAAGGCGTAGACCAAACCAGAGGTTGGTTTTTTACTTTACACGCCATAGCCACCATGCTATTTGACTCTGTTGCATTTAAAACTGTAGTTTCCAATGGTTTAGTTTTAGACAAAAATGGCAATAAAATGTCAAAACGTTTAGGCAACGGAGTAGATCCTTTCGAAACCATTGCAAAATATGGAGCGGATGCTACTCGTTGGTACATGATTACCAATGCTCAACCATGGGATAATTTAAAATTTGACAGTGAAGGAATTGCAGAAATACAACGAAAATTTTTCGGCACCATATACAATACTTATAGCTTCTTCGCTCTGTATGCAAACATCGATAGTTTCACATACAAAGAAGCAGATATTGAGTATGATAAAAGACCTGAAATTGACCGCTGGATTTTATCAGAACTTAATACTCTTGTTCAAAAAACAGATCAATATTATGCTGATTACGAACCCACAAAAGCGGGTCGCGAAATGCAATACTTTGTTAGTGAATATTTGAGCAATTGGTACGTTCGTTTATGCCGTCGTCGTTTTTGGAAAGGCAATTATTCCGAAGATAAAATTTCAGCCTATCAAACACTGTATCGTTGCTTGGAAACTTTAGCAAAACTCATGAGTCCCATTGCTCCATTTTTTGGCGATAAACTTTTCAGAGATTTGAATCAAATTACTCAAAAAGATAAATTTGAATCAGTTCACTTATGTAGTTTCCCAAAACACAATGCACAAGAAATAGATTCTAAATTAGAAGAACGCATGCAATTGGCACAACAAATTTGTTCGATGGCCTTATCGCTTCGCAAAAAATCCAATATTCGAGTACGCCAACCGCTTAATAAAATAATGATTCCCGTTTTAAATGCTGAATTTAAAGCTCAAATAGAGAAAGTTCAACATTTAATTACGCACGAAATTAATGTTAAAAGCATTGAATACGTTTCGGACGAAGATGGAGTTTTGGTAAAGAAAATCAAACCTAATTTTAAAGTACTAGGACCTCGTTTCGGAAAAACGATGAAACAAGTGGCACAAGCCATCAGCGAAATGTCTCAAAAAGAGATTGCACAATTGGAAAAAGAAAAAAACATCATTATTTTAGTTGAAGGCAAAAATGCAGAGATATTTATTGAAGATGTAGACATTTTTGCCGAAGACATTCCTGGCTGGGCGGTGGCCAACGAAGGCACTATCACGGTGGCTTTAGACAAAACTATCGACGAAAAATTATACCGAGAAGGCATCGCTCGTGACTTTGTAAATCGAATTCAAAACATTCGAAAAGAACAGGATTTTGAAGTGACCGATACCATTATCGTTAAAGTTGCAAAAAAAGATGTAGTGTTTGACGCCATTAATGAAAACTTTACTTATATTTGTTCGGAAACTTTGACGAAAGATATTTTATTTGATGATTTTTCACCTGAAGATCCACAAATAGAGATTGATTTGGCAGATGAAATTATCGTTACTGTTGCCGTTTTAAAAGCAAAATAATGACTCATTAAAAACCATAAAACATGGAAGAGAAAAATAGAAGTAGATATTCAGACGCTGAACTCGAGGAGTTCAAAGATTTAATCATTAGCAAAATAGAAAAATCACGTCTCGACTTGCAAACCATTACTGAGTCATACAGTAATACAGGAAACAACGACACCATGGATACTTCGCCTACGTTCAAGATTCTGGAAGAAGGTCATCAAGTGATGTCGAAAGAAGAAAACTCGCGCTTAGCTGCACGTTTACATAAATATATTCAAAGTTTAGAAGCAGCTCTTATTCGTATTGAAAACCAAACCTATGGTGTTTGTAGAGAAACCGGAAAACTAATTCCCAAAGAACGACTTAGAGCCGTTCCTCATGCAACCTTAAGTTTTGATGCAAAAATTCAACAAGGCGAAAAAAAGCAATAAAACAAAAGTGAAAATTAAAAAAACGCATTTAGTTTTTCTGATATTTTTCAGCGTGCTACTCATTGACCAAATTCTCAAGATTTGGATCAAAACAAATATGTTTATTGGTCAAGAGTATCATATCTTAGGCGATTGGTTTATCCTTCATTTTACCGAAAATGAAGGGATGGCTTTTGGAATGAGCTTTGGCGGAAACTGGGGTAAACTTTTTTTAAGTTTATTCAGAGTGGTAGCTATTGGCGGACTTTTCTGGTATATCTTTAAGCTGATTAAAGAAGGGGTACAAACCGGTTATTTGGTTTGCATTACTTTAATCACAGCAGGAGCTACGGGAAACTTAATTGACAGTGCTTTTTACGGACTTGTTTTCAATGACAGTTCCTATCAAATTGCTACTTTTCTTCCCGAAGGTGGAGGATATGCTTCTTTTCTTCACGGTCACGTTGTGGATATGTTCTATTTTCCAATTATCAACGGTCATTGGCCCCAATGGATTCCCTTTATTGGAGGAGATGATTTTCAGTTTTTCCGACCTGTTTTCAACATTGCTGATGCTTCCATTACCACGGGTATTTTAACCTTGATTGTGTTTTTTCGTAAGACAGCCATGCTTGAACTCAACGATAAAAATGCAGAAAACGAGGAGGAAAAGATCAATTAATTACCCGATTCAATTGTTTTAGAATCTTTCGGTTTTATCTCTATCTTAACTTTCTTTAATTTTCTAAAAATCTCTTGGAAAGACTCCTCTATTTTGATAAATCGGAAATTGAATCCAGCTTCCAAAAGTCTTGTTGGCAGCACTCTTTGACCTTCTAAAATAACTTCGGAGCCTTCGCCCAACATCCATTTTAGAATAAAAGATGGAATTTTAAAAAGTAAAGGTTTGTTCAGCCCTTTCGCAAAAGCTTTAGAGAATTCTTTATTGGTCAAGTAATTGGGAGTACACAAATTATAAATACCTTTCAATTCTTCATTTTTTACTGCATACTGAATGGCATTTAGAACATCGCTAATATGCACCCACGACATCGGCTGTTCACCACTGCCGATACTTGCTCCTAAGCCAAGTTTGAAAAGAGGTCGCAATCTTTTCACAATGCCTCCTCTTCTACCTAAAACAATGCCCAGACGAAAAACAACAACACGCGTATCTTTGACTGCTCGCATCGCAACTGTTTCCCAATCAGAACATAAATCGCCTAAAAAATTTCCAGCTGGCAAATTATGTTCTTCATCAAAAACTTGACTGTTATTATAGAAACCAACAGCCGAAACAGAAATAAATAATTTAGGCTTCAATGTGTTTTTATTTATCGCCTCTACTATTTTTTGAGTAATAGAAATACGACTTTCATAAAGTTCATTTTTATATGCTTTGGTCCATTTTTTAGAAATTGATGCTCCTGCCAAATTAATAACAATATCAGCCCATTCAGTTAGACTTTCGATTTGAGATTGAGAATTATTGAAATCAGCACGTGTAATATGTTTTACATGATGATGCTTTTTCCTTAAAATTCCAGTGAGTGATTTTCCAATAAATCCACTCCCGCCTGAGATAAGAAATTTCATAGATAATATTTAGCTTTATTAAAGTTTATATTCGTTTCTAAAAACAAAAATAGTAAAAGAATCATTTATATTTGTAAACTCATAAAAAAAACAAATATGAATCTATATTTTAAAAAATATGGCAATGGAACACCTTTAGTTTTAATTCACGGT
>JAQUHH010000194.1 GCA_028683685.1 Bacteroidales bacterium | reverse complement strand
CACCCGTAATTAAAATAGCACCACCACGCCCATTTTTATGCCATTGTATCGCCTTTTTTATCGCTTTTAAATCTTCCTCCATAGGCATCCAAAAATCATCATTAATTAATGATTTACTGGTAAAGAGTGTTCTGTAAAAAACAGGTATTTGAGAAAGCATATTGGGATTGGGTGAGACTTTATCTGAAACATCAAGGATTTGTTTGATGCTTGTTCGGGAATCATCTATTTTATTTAAGTATTTTTTAGCCAGAATCATTCCTTCACTTGAACTATAAAGTGATCGAACAATAAGAGCATTTATTTTTTTTATAAATGTTTTTATTTTTAATGATATTCCAACACCAAACTTTCTCCCTTTTTGTCCACGTAATAATGCAGAAATGGTCTGCTCCGCTTGAATAATTGCATGCGAATAAAGAGGAGAAAGAGCATTTTTTATCATTTCATCTGATTTGAATTTTATCCGTTCAATGGCTTCTTCCAAATTTAATTTATACTGTACGATTTGATGATTAGTGGAGTTAAGGAAATTAGAAATGTCGAGTTTTGTCAACAAATTATTTTCAATATCGTCAATAGCGTTATCCATCCTAAATTTAATTAAACTATTCGCTTCACGGCAATCTTCAATTGTTTGAATAATAAGTGCTTCAAGCTGTTCAAGTTCTCTATAGAAAGGTTCATAAAAACGAGTATCTAAATAGTAACGAGCAATTTTATAGGGTTCAACTAATAAAGGAGAACAATTTTCAGGCAAGTTTTTTAAATTATTTTCATCATACGAAAAATTACTTATTTCTATTTCTTGAGGCATTTTATCTATAATTTCAGATACTTTTGAAAAAGTCTCCTGAAATAATCCTCTTAAAGCGACCTTATCAGTAAACGAAATGTCCTTAATTTCATTTGTATGATTTGCAATACTCTTTTCAATATTTTGCAAAATGGCATTGATTGGACTAAAAACACAGTCAGTAGTGATCGAACTAATTTTATCATTGTAATTGTATATAATACCATTGATAATTTTTTGTTCGGAAAGAACATAACAATCGAGCAAAACTGAATTGTTTAGCAAATGAACGTTTAATTCCCACTCTTCAGGAATAAATTCAATGCTTTCAATACTATTAATTTGTTTGGATTTGATTTTTTTACGAATAATTTTTTTAGCATCTGGATTTAACAAATCAGTCCCTATCTCAATTGCTTGATTTCTGGCTGTATTTAGTAAATGAGACTTACATTCAATAATCTGATTTTTAAGATCTTGAAGTAATTCTGTAAAATCCTTATTAATTTGTAATTTATGATTCTGAAGCTCAAGTTTATTACTATAATTATCAAGACGTATTTTTTCATACAAATCATTTACTTGAAGAATTATATTCTTTAAGTCATTGTATTGCTTGAAAGTATGATTTTCGAAAACCAACAATTGCTCTGTAAATTCAGAAATTAAATTATGATTTATCGAATAATTTAATAGGCGTTTATATTGAATTGTGACGAGTTTTTCCTTTTTTGAAAACGTTCTAATCATTGGAATTAGAATAGTTTCGGGAGACTCGTATATGTAATTGCCTAATTTCAATTTAAACATAGAAATTCCATTGCTTAACATCTCTTTAATTTGAACAATTGCCTTTTCTCTTTGCGTATCAAAGAAATTTGAACTAAAATTTAGAAATGTATGATGAAGCTTATTTGTTGCTTTATATAATTGATCTTCTGCATTTTCATTCAAAGCTTTCTCTAACTTATTTATATTAACCGATGTAAACTCTTTAAAATTCTGTACAAATCCTATTTGAGCATTTACAGCATCACGAATCGTCTCTTCAAAAAAGCTATTTGTTAGATTTTGAAGGTCTTCATCCAATTTTTCGATTCTATTTTTCAAAATCACAGATTCTACTTGCGGAATTGGCTTTAATTCTTGTAAAACGGACTCTGGAATTTCAAGGGTATTTCTTTTAATTATAGAATCGATAAGATTAATTTCTTCAAATTCCTCCGATGGACTTAGAATTAAAAGACTTGCCTTCAAATCTGAAATGTGACTTATCGAATGAATGTATTTTTCTGTATATTTATTTGAATTTGGAGATATTCCAAGAACAACTAAATCGGCATTGGCAGATTCACTATTAATAATCACTTCTTTGCTCCGAGTTCCAAAATCATCGCTAATAATTTTCACTTTCGCTCGAATGCGTTTTTCTTCGAGCAATGCTAAGACATTTCTGTATAATCTATCGGTAAGTGTGTTGTCATTATTTATGATTAATATTCTCAAATTAGCATCTCGCCAATCTGGATCAGAAAGAATAAATCTCATTAGGTGAAGGGCAAAACTTAAAAAATGACCTTTCCCATTCCACCAAATGTCTATATTTTCCTTTTTACCAAATCCACTTTCTTTATCATAATCCAAAAAAACAGCATTTAAATTTTTCTTTTTAAAATCAGTCAGTACATTCACCAGAAATTTTCCGTTTCCCGTATCCTTACTCCATCCCATCATTATAGTATTCGGCTCAAAACCACTAAAACCATAAACGTTTGTAACCGATTTAATACCATTTTCAACAGAGTCACATTCAAATTGACGTTTAAAAAAGTTTGCCCCTGTTTTTGTTTTTTGTAGATTTTTTGACACTTCAAACGGAACGCCAGAATTGGGGCTAAACATTAGTTCAAAATCGGTTAATACTCCAAGTTTACCTGACATTACCAATCCCATTTCTATTAAATGCGGTCTGGCTTGTTCTCCACCGCTAAATAGAATAATATTTGGACGCCAATTTCTTTTGTCCGTTTTTTCTTTCGTGAGTTTTAATAAAGAATGTTTGGCAAGATTTGTCCAAAAGCTATTCCAAGCATCACCAGATTCAAGAACCAACTCTTTTCGTTTGAGATAAAAAAACAACATCCCTAATACAACAACAGCTCCGGCTAAAGCCAAAAAATCAAGGAGAATCATTACTATAAAAGCAGCAACAGCTCCAATAACACTGACAATTCTAGGAGTTCTAAATTCAGGTCTAAAATCTGAACTTGACCAACTTTCAATAGCAGATGCCAAATTTAGAAAAGCATAGGTTGTAATAAAGAACATAGAAACAATTCTTGCAATTACATCTAATTCTCCAATCAAAATCCCAGCTTCGGCAATAACAAAAGCCACCAACAAGGCATTTCGAGGTTCATTCGCTTTGCCAGTGCCCTTTGCAAATATCTTAGGCACGATCTTATCCATTGCCATCGCTTGAAGAATTCGAGGTGCACCCAAAACGCCACCCAATGCCGAAGAAAGTGTTGCTCCCCATATACCAGCAATAACGAGACCTGGGACAAGGGATATTTTAAAAAGAATTTCGCTGTCACTTTTTAATGCTTCTGAATCAACGGTATACGTAAGATAAATAGCCAATACGACGTAAATAACAAAACCCACTGCAACGGCTGACATTGCCCCAAGTGGTAAGGATTTTTTTGGATCTTTCAAATCACCCGACATAGAAACTCCTGCCTCAAAACCCGTAACAGCCGGGAAAAAAATACCAAACAATACCATAAATGGCATGGCATCAGCCATGGGTTTTAGATTAATTTGTTCAGGGGCAAAATCATGATTCCCTAAGAAAATGGAAAGTAAAGAAAGAACAATTATTGCCATTATAATATACTGCGATTTTATAGCCAATGATGCGCTAATAAAAGTAATAATCGTTACAATTATAAGAACTATAGTACCGGCTATTCGCATTGAATTAATGGACGTATCCATGTTCCAATATGACAAAAAACTTTCCGAAAAACCAATAAGATAAAGACTTACGCTAAATGAAAAACCCACAAAAAGGGCAAGACCTAAAGTGCCTCCAATGGGCAAACCCAAGCTTCGGGATATCATAAAATAGGTTCCCCCCGTTTTAACCGTTTTATCCGTTGAAAGAGATGCCACGCTCAAACTTGTGGAGAATGAAATAATATGGGCAATAACAATTATGCCCAGTGTATTTATTAATCCCATTTGTCCAAGAATAGAGGGAAAACGCAAATACATGATCACCCCAAGAATGGTCAGAATAGACGGGGTGAAAACACCACCAAACGTTCCGAATTTTTTAATTTTCTTCATGATAAAAGAGATTTTATCTTAGACAAATTCCTTTTTTTAGGAAGAAATATGTTCCTTTTTGTTTAAGCATCAACTTCATTTTAACTAACTATTTCTCTTACAAAAGTAGTTTATTTAAAAATCAAATTGCTTGTTTTGTGTTTTTTATGTTTTTTTAATTGAATATCAAAATAATATTTTGTGAACAAACCATAAACAGTCTTGCTACTTCTTTTCAAAAATCCATGCTAATCTTCTTTGTTCAGCTTAATAATGACAATATATTGACCTATTCGGCTTTGTTTCGGATTATCAATATCAAACCCTGTAGAATCCCAATTTCCATTTTTGATTACATATGTAATTAAAATATTTTCACCAATATATTTATCAAGTGTATCACATAATGCCTTATTATTACGGGTTTTGATAAAATATTTAAAATCGATAGTTTGAAAAAAATAATCGTTGACGTAAGTGCTTTTGCCGTTTTTTGTTTCCATAGGCTCTTTTAGCAGTTTGCCCGTTCTTATTATAGTATCTTGATTTTCTATTAAATAATTATTCTTGCTGTTTGAATGAGCTAAAACCGTCATTGAAAAAAAATTAATCCCAATTATACTTAGCAAAAGAAATTTTAATATATTTTTCCTTACTACATGACAAAAATTATAACACCTTGATATTCACATGATTATGTTCATAACTTTATTAAAATTAATGCTGTAATAAACTGGTATTCAGTATCTTAGATGAAAAATTTGCACATCTA
>JAQUHH010000193.1 GCA_028683685.1 Bacteroidales bacterium | reverse complement strand
AGAGTTGCCAAGCTCCCTTGATTGGTTATAGTGTATGTAATACTGTCTATGGTATTCAATGGAATTTGTAAAACTGTTCCATTGCTCTGATGGATATTCATAATACTTTGGGCTTGCACTGCTATTGTACTCATGAGTAGCATTGCAAATAGTGTGATTTTTGTTTTCATATTCATTTTCTTATTGTTTAATTACTTGTTTTGTTATCGAGTTTTGTTTCCCAGTTATTCGGCAAACATAAGAACCTGGAGGTAGGTCATGAAGGTCACGTGTTTCTTGATGTTCACCTGAAATTTTTTGTCCCATCTTCTTTTCCAAAATCAGCTTACCTTGAATGTCATACAATGCAATGGAAATTTCATCCTCTTTTGGCAAATTAAAGCGAACATTCAAAGAAGTACTTGTCGGGTTAGGAAAAACACTAAACTCCCAAGCATTGGCATTATTTAACCATTCTTGTAAATTAACGGAGGACTCATCATACTGGTAATTTCCAATCGTGCTAACATTCCAAGCATACAAACTACCATCCCAGAAATGCAAATTCATCACATCGGCATCAAAGGTGATTTTTCGGACATCTTCTAAATTGTAGGATGCATTCGTGCCGTCGGTGTAATTAAAATGAATGCTTTGTGCAAAGCACATTGTTCCCATAAGCATTAGCACTACCAAAAATGCCCATGGTTTTGATTTCGTGCCTTTCGGCAGACAATTGTTTTTTCTCATATTTACTTTGTTTTAATTTGTTTCTTTATAATTTTAAATGTTTCAACTTTCTTGGTTTTTGGAGCTTGTACCTGCAAAATGTAAGTGCCTGAAGCAAACGAGCCAATGTCAATCATCTCGTTGCTTTGTCGGCTTGCCTTTTCAAAGATTACTTTTCCGTTTAAATCCACCAAAAAGAGGCGATATTCGGCGGTGGGCAGTTGGCTCAAGTCCACATTTACCTCATACGAAGTGGGATTGGGATAGACTCTGATGCTGCTTTGCAACTTCAGTTCTTCGGTGGAGAGAGTGGTTTCGTCATACGTACTTTCGCCGTATGATGCACTGATTTCGAGCGAGCCATTTGCACCACTCAAAGTGGCACTGTAAGGCATTCCAACCACCGGCTGAAAGTTGTCGTTGTTGGATGCCACCGCACTGAAGGTAACGCTCTCGATGGTTTGAGCAGTGGCAAATGTGCCAAAACCCAAAGCTAAAGCGATGGTGATTAAGGGTTTGAATTTTGTTTTTGTCATATTGGGTTATTTTATATGAATTTTCTCACAATATTAATATCGTGACAAATTTAATAATTATTACAATATGCAACAATGTTATACAAAAATAATATTGAAAAAATAATAAATAACCCTAAAAAACTATCCGAACCTACTCAAAATCAGTATAAAGCAAATACTTTTTTCGGATGGTTTTGAATTTTTGCAAGTCAGTTTCCCACGATTTTCGGATTTCATCTTCGCTCATTCCGCTTTCAATTTGCTGTCGTAAAGTAGTATTCCCAGCAAGTTTTGTGAAAAAGGTATTGAAAAAGGCTTTTTTATCAGGGAAATTCTTATATGTATCAATAAGCCAAAAAATATTGATTTCATTCTTATTTTTCAAAACATAAATAGCCATAGTACTCAAGTCAAAACCTCTACATTTCTTTCCAAGAAGAGGCGGATTGGCAGATTTTCCGGGAATACTTTGAGGAGTGAAATAATAATCTCCAATTTTCAAATCTGGGTGACCAATGACCTGAAAAGGCATGTCTGTTCCTCGTCCCAAACTCAAACTTGTTCCTTCAAAAAGACACAAAGATGGATATAAATATACCGATGCCATATTGGGTAAATTGGGCGATGGCAAAATGGGCAATTGATATTTCAAAGTGTGATTGTAATTGAAAACCCTAACTACTTTTAAATTGCATTTTACACCGTTTGCTAGCCACGATTCGCCATTTATCATCCGTGCATATTCGCCAATCGTCATTCCGTGTGCGATGGGTATTGGATGCATTCCCACAAAAGAAGAATAAGCCATATCGAGTACGGGACCATCTACAAAATATCCGTTTGGATTGGGTCTGTCCAACACAATGACCTCCACTCCATTCTCGGCAGCAGCTTCCATAATATAATGCATGGTGGAAATATAGGTATAAAAACGAGCGCCCACATCTTGAATATCAAACAGTACAACATCCAAATTTCGCATGTCTTCCACAGATGGTTTTTTGGTTTTACCATACAGTGAAATCAAAGGAAGTCCTGTTTTTTCATCTTTTATCGAACTGATATGCTTGCCCGCTTCTGCTTCTCCCCGAAAACCATGTTCGGGCGAAAATACTTTTACCACATTCACTTTTAATGCCAACAAAGTATCCACCAAATGCGAATTGCCAACCATGGACGTGTGATTGGCACAAACAGCGACTCGCTTATCTTTGATGTTGGGCAAATATTGATCAAACTGAGCTGCACCCACTTTGATATCAGTAGGATAAATATCAATATTCGTTGCAATTTGTCCACATGCAGAAGCATTTATCACAAACAATATCCCAATAAAAAGAAATCTAATCATAGAAAAAAATATAAAAAAAAGGACAGTATAAAATATTTTAAACTGTCCTTTATAAAATTTATTTTAAAATTCTCAAAAACTCAAGTGTTAAGTCCCATGTTTGTTGAACGGTCTTAATATCTATTTTTTCACCAGGTGCATGAACGCCTCTCAAGGTGGGTCCATAAGAAATCATATCCATTTCAGGATATTTTTCACTAAACAAACCACACTCTAAACCTGCATGAATTGCAAGCACTTCGGGCTCTTTTTTAAATATATTTACATAAGCTTCTTTCAAAACATTAAGTACTTCCGATTTGGGATTTGGATTCCAGCCTGGATACCCATCACCTTGTTCTACATCTGCACCAATCATTTCAAAAACAGTAGCAACCATCGCACAAGCATCATATTTTTTAGAATCAATAGAAGAGCGTTGGCTAGTTGAAATTCTAATGGAATCTTTTAAAACTTTTACAGATGCTAAATTGGTCGATGTTTCCACAAAATCTTTAATGTCTTGAGCCATCGCCAAAACTCCGTGCGGACAAGCGTACAATGACCAAATTAAATCATAGGTTGTCAATTGATCAATAACTTCATTTGGACAATCTATTTTTGTTGCAGAAACAACAACATTGGGATCGGTAATGCGGTATTCGTTTTTCAAAATTGCATCAAATTCCTTGATAAATTCTAAAAACAAACTTTCATCATCTTTCAAAAAAGTGACTTCTGCATAGCCTTCGCGAGAAATGGCATTGCGAAGATTTCCAGCGTCAATATGAGACAATTCAATATCAAATCGGTTTGTTAATTCATACAGCAAACGAGCGATTTGTTTGGTTGCATTTCCGCGACCTTTATTGATATCATCACCCGAGTGTCCGCCCATAAAACCTTCAATGGCAACTTTATAAGCAATGCTATCTTCCGATGTCTCAACCATTTCGTAATCAATATTGATAACGGTATCAATTCCACCAGCGCATCCAATAAAAAACTGTCCTTCGTCTTCAGAATCAAGATTTAGCAACATCTTTCCTTTCAACCAACCATCTTTCAACTCTTTGGCACCAGTTAAACCCGTTTCTTCATCCACGGTAAAAAGACATTCTATCGGACCGTGTTCCAGAGTGTTATCAGCCAGCAATGCCAACTGTATTGCAACTCCAATTCCATCATCTGCACCTAAAGTAGTCTCTTTGGCAATCAGCCAACCGTCTTCAACTTCAGCTTTAATGGGATCGGTATCAAAATTATGATTTGAGCTGCTGTTTTTTTCACAAACCATATCCATATGACTTTGAAAAACCACAGGGGTAACATTCTCTTTCCCTTTAGAAGCGGGTTTACGCATAAGCACATTGCCAATTTCGTCACGTTCTGCTTCAACGCCAATTTTCTTAGCAGTTTCGAGCAAATATTTTATAATTTTTTCTTCTTGTTTTGAAGGACGAGGAACTTGACATATTTCATCAAAATATTGCCATACTTTCTGGGGTTGTAATTCTGACATTTTCATAAATCGTATATTTTTAAATTTAAACAAATCTACAATTTATTTTTAAAACATAAATCATTTGTTCGTTAAAAAAACGAAAAGGATTTCGAATCTCCACTAATCGTTTATTCAATTCTTTTGCTAGAAACAGCTTTCAACAATAATTTTACGGAATAACCACAATAAAAGTATCTATTCGAGAACCATATCCTCCCCAAACACCAATTGCACCGTCGATATTGGTTCGAACTGGCGAAGGGGAAATAAAAGGATTTCCGCCAGCGTTAATCTCCCACTCTGCAGTAGTCCAAAAATTAAAATGTTCGTAATCCATTGAGGCATACTTATATACTACGGTATCTCCATTTCCAAAGAAAAACTCCAGATAACGCAAGCTGTCGCCGCTATTTTGAGGATTGCCAATGTTGGTTGAGCGTCCTTGAAAAATATCATACAACATTTCGCGACCATCAAAAAACTTATCATCCACAACAGAACCGCCCCAAGTAGGGATAAAAGAAGAATGTTTGCCCAAAACTTTTGAAAAAATTCGATAATAATTATTCACTCCACCTTGATCACGAAATTTAAGCCGTAAAATTCCTTTTTTATGATTCGGTTCTTGTTCAACATAATAAACTGAATCGATATCAAACGGCTGAGGAATGCTGGTGGTAGCAGAAATAAGCTTATCATCGGTAACAATTCGCAATTGGTAAATACCACCATATTCTCCTTTGATTCGTTGTCCTTTATATCGAACGGGGAAAGCTAAATTATTTTCAAAACCAAACTGCAAAGTATCCACGTCGCCATGATGGTTGGTCACCGTAACAAGGGCATCCT
>JAQUHH010000192.1 GCA_028683685.1 Bacteroidales bacterium | reverse complement strand
TGTAAATGTTCATAGTCTGTTTGGAAATCAGCCAGTAATGAATGTTTTTATGCGGGGCAACACCGAGTTTTCCAATGAAAGTATGTTGTCTTATATGGTGCAATCTTATTTTGACAACAATTCTCTTAGTTTAAATCCTTTATTAAATTCTTCTTATTTTCTTGGTTACTACCACGAAAAGTTTGATGTGCAGTTTGGAAATGTTTATGGTGGCATTCCTGGAATTTCTTTTGCCAGAGGAGGAAAAGGAGTCAAAGGCAGATACTTTATTGATCGCCAGAATTCAGTTGGTTTGTTCTACACTCAAGGTCCAACTTTGTTTAAATCTCCGGAATATTTTTCAACTGGTTTCTCTTATAATCATCGTAGTAGATTGTTGAACATTAATACTACAAATGGACATTTTAGAAATACAAATACAAACCAACAGTCGAACGTTGGAACATTATCTATTGGAACATCTATTGTTCCAAATCATAATTTTACTTTGAATATGGGAGTAAGTCAAAATTATTTATCGGATACTACGAGCACAAATTATGGCTTTTTTGCTGGCGGTAGTATCGGTGGTCATTATTTGAAAAACCGACTTTCGACTCGTATATACGGGATGTATTATTCGCCTCTTTATGCAGGGAGTGGGATTGAGCGATACAATGGCAATTTTTTGACTTCATATAATCATTTTAATCGTTGGAGGTTGGTTTATAGATCCATGTATAATAATCGAAAATATACAAATCTCAGTAATTATGAGAATATAAGCAATACGCTAACATTCCAAAATAAGATTTTACGGAATTTAAATTTTACGCCCAATGTCTTCTATAATATTTTGAAAAATAATGATTTTATTGTTCATTCTCGGGGTTTGGGATTGGGTTTTGGTCGATATGATATGACTACTAATTCCCGTGCTTTTGTTAACGTAAATTTTGGTTATAACAGAGCTATATCCCTTGAAAATATAGATCGTTTTTTCTTGCAAACGGGTGGAATGTTCCAATTCAGAACTTGGTCTCTTATCGCAAGATACAGTATTGGGAATGTTGTTTTTAGCAGAAATATGTATTTGTTACAAGTAAACAGTAATCCTCAAACAGTTAATGTTTCGCTTCGAAACCAGTATGAAACCCCTTTTAAAGGCTTAGTTTTACAAAATCAAGTTTCTTATAATTATGCCACTTTTGCAGGTCATACCGTCAACTTAGTGCCTGAAATTTATTTGTATACTGCATCTGAATGGCGTTTTAGATTGTTTGCTGAGTATTCTGTTTATAGAAGAGCGAATGCTGAAGATGTCTTTTATATGACCAGTGCGGACGAACTGCAAGCTCCAGAATGGAACAGTGGTTTTAATTTAGGTTTTGGAATACGTAAAGAGTTTGGAGTTCCAATTCCATTTGTTGAAAATGACTATGCATCTGTTGAATGTATGGCTTTTTATGATGTTAATGGTAATGGAAAACGAGATAAAGATGAACAGGTTCTAGAAAATATAGTGGTGCGAATTAATGGTTTTGAAGCCATTACAGATAAAAATGGAATTTGTAACTTTAAAAATGTACCCAAAGCTGTTTATGAATGGAAAACTTTTAGTTTGGAGTATATTAATGGCTGGTTTCCTTATGTAGAAGATTCTGTTTCTATATATCAAAGTGGAACCCTTTATGTGCCGTATACTAGAGGCGTGAAGGTAAGCGGAAAAGTGTTTATTGATAGAGAACAGTGGTCTGCTTTTGGCGATATTGAAATTGATTTGTCGAGAATTAAAATTACGGCTGTTAATCATAAAGTTTATAATACTTTAACGGACAAAAATGCTGACTTCTCTTTCTATTTGCCTAAAGGTAAGTACGTTATATCAATGGATGAGAAAATTTTAGGAGGACGTTTCCAATTATTGCAAAATAATTTTGAATTTGAAGTGGATGATTCTTTTGATAATTTATTTGTTCCATTCTACATTGTTGAGAAAAAACGTAATGTTCGTATAAAACGATTTTAAAACTTCAATCTTATATAGTGACCAAGTGATTATGTGATGATTGATAATTTGTAATTGATAAGAGGATGAATTAAAGATGTGAATATTTTTTTAAATTTGCCTATGGTTTAAAAAAAATAGGGTTCCTATTATTTCAAATTTAAAGCTATTAGCGAATCAACCCAACTGCTGTGGGCAATAGCAGAAATGAAAAAATCAAATTCTAAAATCGGAAACCAATGAATATATTTAAATTGCTTTTGACAATGGTGTTTTTTGTAATATCTGTTTTTATTTTTGGTCAAACAAATATTCAGAAAACTGAGAATCTGTCTTATATTGAAGTGATAGGAACGTCCGAAAAAGAAGTAATTCCAGATGAAATATACCTTGGAATTATTATTCGAGAAAAGTATTTGAATAAGGTGAAAGTGTCTGTTGAAGAAGAAGAAGAAAAACTCAAACTGGCATTAAAATCTCTTGGAATTGATTTGACTAATTTATACTTAACTGATATAAATGCTGACTTTGTTAAAGTGCGTTGGTATAAAAAGGATGTGATGATGAAGAAGGATTATACGCTAAAAGTTTCTGATGCAACAACTCTTGGATTGGTATTTCAGGAACTTGATAATATTGGTATTGATGATGCTTTTATCTCAAAAGTAAGTCATTCAAAACTTGACAGTTTGAAAAAAGAAGTGAGGATAAGTGCGATAAAAGCCGCGAAAGACAAGGCGGAGTATGTATTGTTGGCAATTGGGGAGCAAATTGGAAAACCATTAATTATAAAAGAGAATGAACCATCTTCTGTTTCTAACACAAGTTCTTATGTTCGGGGGAGTCGTTCTGGGGGTTTTGTTACATATTCGGATGGAGTGAAGTCAAGCGATAAAAAAGAGGATGAAATGCAATTTCAAAAAATAAAAATTGAGACTACTATGTACGTCAAGTTTTTAATAAAATAATATTTTTATTGATGAATAAAAATATGGATATCATTCGTTTGAATTCTGTTTTCTATGGATTATATCCAAGTTTTGTAATTCATTTATAAACGCATCATCGTATAATAAGGGGGAAATTTTATCGTTTTTTTGAAAGAAGTTAGAATATATGATTTAGAATCAAAAATAAGAGTACAAGTAAAAACAGATGAAGCAATGTTTTTGGAATAGAAAAAGCTTCAATAATATATAAATAATAAATAAAATGAAAAACAACATCTTTTTAAAATTAGTTTTTGCATTATCAATAGTTACATTTATTGGATGCAATGGAAATCAGCAGAATACAACAGATGAACCTGCAAATTCGGTCGAAAATGCAAATGCTTCTACGATTGATTATTCTGGAGTTTATATTTCTGGCAAAACGGGAGAAGGGTGCAACTTAACCATTACTCTTGCCAAAGAAAATGAAACGTATAAATATTTTCTAACAGGCGAACATCATGACCAAGAAGGCATAGCCATTATTGAAAAAACCGATGCCGTTTATATTACTTTTGATGGTCCCATTGGTAACCATAAACCTAAAACTGTAAGTGGACAAATTGAAGGAAATACAATTAAAATCCAAAATTATGGCAATTCAATGAATGAATATCATTTTTTTGTTGATTGCGATGAAAAATATTTGGAATTTGTGAAATAGGAATCTTATTTCTTAACCAAGTACAGTTTTGAGTAAAGTGAATTTTGAGTATCTGCTTATCTGTCAAAATGGATTATTAGATTCTTTAATTTTATAGCTTTGGTATAGAATAGCCGTTTGGCGAAGATTAATTGGGAGGGCTTGCTGGTGCTGACTTCACTAGCAGCCTCTCATGATTAAAAACAAAAACAATAATATGGCATCCGATAAAAACTTTATAGATTTTATTCTTGATCAAATACAAAATGCAGGAGAAATCAGTGCTAAAAAACTGTTTGGAGAATATGCACTCTATTCAAATGGAAAACTGTTTGGGCTTATTTGCGACAATAAATTATTTATAAAACCGACCCAAGGAGGTCGAGCGTTTATTGGTGATGTGGTTGAGGCTCCCCCATACACAGGAGCTAAACTGAGTTTTTTGATAGAGGATAAAATAGATGATATAGAATGGTTAAGTGAATTAGTGCGAATTTCGGTAAAAGAACTTCCTGAACCGAAGCCCAAAAAGAAGAAATGATTTGAATATTTAAAAGAAGTCATCTGAAAAGATGATGAGGCATAGTTTTTGGTTGAACTAAGGCTTCAAGTAGAAATAAAATATTAAATATGAAACAATTATTATGCATTTTCCTAGTATCGTTATTGGTAAGTTGTAGTACAAGAAACCAAGTGAAAGAAATACAGAATAATACCATCCTTCAAAAGTGGGAATTGAGTCTTTTGGCTGGAAAAAAAATTAAAGAAAATCGTCCTATTTTTATAGAATTCACGACCGATAATATCGTAATTGGTTTTCTTGGTTGTAATCAACTAACAGGAAAATATTTCATTGAAAAAGGAGATAAAATTAAATTTAATTATTTGGGTTTGACTCGCTTGGCTTGTCGTGACAAAGAAATGGAAATGGAAGGTCGAGTTTTAAAACTTTTGAAAACAGCGGATAATTTTAGCATTGAAAAAGGAGTGTTAATACTTAAAAATGCCAGTACTCCATTGGCTACTTTTACTCCAATAATTGAAA
This sequence comes from Bacteroidales bacterium, assembly GCA_028683685.1. GTDB lineage: Bacteria > Bacteroidota > Bacteroidia > Bacteroidales > WCHB1-69 > JAQUGA01. The sequence goes on along the minus strand of JAQUHH010000192.1, from coordinate 285 downwards.
AAGAAATTGTTAATAAACATTGGAAACTCAAGATATTGGGTGGAGATACTGTGAAAATGATTCCAAATCAAGAGAAAGAACAGTATTTTATATTGAATAGTGATGGCAATATTTCAGGATTTGCTGGATGCAATCATTTTAATGGAAAATATGAATTAAAAAAGGAGAATCGTATTTCAATTAATGAAAATTTGGGATTTACTAAGAAACTTTGTCCTGACGTTGAGATAGATGAAGGTGCTTTTTTGAAAATATTATTACTTGCAGATAATTATACTATTAAGG
>JAQUHH010000191.1 GCA_028683685.1 Bacteroidales bacterium | reverse complement strand
TCTTAAAAAACATCAAAAGAAACGCCGAAAATAAATTTTCATGGAAAATAAACTTAGAAGCCATTGATTTATATCTGGAGAAATTAATTGGAAAAGTAAGTTATGATTCGCCGCTTCAAATTCCAGCACTTTTTTTAAAAGGAGCTGAATCCGACTACATAAATGAAGAAGACCGAAAAATTATTTCTCAAAACTTTTTAAATCCAAAAATTATTGAAATTCAAAAAGCCGGACATTGGTTGCATTCTGAAAATCCTGTTGATTTTGAAAATGAAATATTTAAGTTTTTAAAGATAAATCTCAATCTACAATAACTTCATCCAACCATTTTTGTAGAAAAAGTGTCGAAAATGATTTATCATAAAACATAATAACAGTTAACAAACAAGATTATATCTCAAAAAAATGAAACATCTATTGTTTTACAATTTTCTTAAATTCAAACTTTTCTCCATTTTCTATATTAATGAGATAAGATCCAGTGGCAAAGCTACTGGTCTGAACTATTGTTTTTTCAATAAAATCTCCTTTGTATACTACTTGTCCGGTAATATTGATAATTTCAAAAGCCAATTTCACTTGATTTCCTTCAAATTCAATGACTAATTGGTCTAAAACTGGGTTTGGAAATATTTTTATCAGCTTATTTGGCACTATCATTTCAATTTCTGCATTAATGATATTAATTATTGGAGAAGGCTCTGAATTACAACCAAATAAGCTAACAATAACGTAATATTCGCCATTCTCCGTTACCATATAATTCTGATCTGTAGCTCCATTAATTATTCCATCTTGATTATACCATTGATTTCCACTGGCTGCACTGGATTGCAGTTGAGAATTATTTTGAATAATAAAAGGAGTTGATGGTAGAGGCTTAACAGTAAGTGATGCACTTACCGGAGACTGAGGAGATCCTCCACTTGGAGTAATGACCAAAGTGTATAATCCTGCATTTTCCAATTGAGCATTGGGAATAGTAACCACAGGCGACAAAGACGATTGGTAAAATCCATTGGGTCCTTCAAAAGTAAAAGTGGCAAACGAGGGCGGGTTTTCATACATTAATGAAGCTGTTTCTCCAACGCAAACAGTGTCGCCACTGAGTTGCGAGCAACTAATAGTTCCAGTACTCGTAGAATGAATATCAAAACTTATTTGGGTGGGTTGGTTGGAATAATTTGTAATCAATAAAATATAAAAATCACCTGAAACGGCATCGGGAAGATGTATAAACTCTTCAGACGAAGAACCATAACTACAATCAATCATATTTCCACATGGATATCCCCCAAAATCAGTAGGATTTGCTCCAACGGCTGCAGAATGTGAAATACAATTTGTATCGCAAGCCAACAAACAATTGGCTGTCAGTTGATTACAAACACCAGACGTTATTAATGCTTCAAATGAATTTGCCGTGAATGGACCCCACGCTGCAAAATCTAAATCTCTTGACGGAATAGTCCACATATGAATATTAATTCTTCCGGCTTGACCTACCTGAAGAAAAAGCCATCTCGGATTTGGCGTTGTTTGTAAACAACCGATATTTGTTCCTACATCGCCAGAACCAACCGTAGCTGGATAAGAAAAAGTACCCGCATCTATACAAATTGGAATGGCATTTTCACAACCTTGTCCAAAACTTGTGAATATTATGAGATACCCCAATACAATAAATAAAAATGATTTTTTCATAATGCTTCTGAATTTTAAATGAAAAACAAATAACAAAGAATTATTTGAATATAGATTTTATAAAAAACATCATAAAATTACACAAAAAATTGATATAAAACCATCATTTAAAAAATAATTACACTATATAAATGAGATACTTAAAATTCAAAGAACAATAGACGTTATTTTCAATATCAGATAAAAAAAATGATTTTTATTTTAGAAAAAATATGATTCAAGATTTCTATCATTATTAAGATTGAAAATAAATTAGCATACCATATTGACTTTTAATTTTTATGATATATATTTGTAAGATGGTTAAATTTTTAAAGAAATTAATAGCGAATCTATATCCACCTTTAAAATGGCGTAACCCAGTAATTATTTTATTGGGAGCCATCACTGGAATGGGACTGTATACTTTTTATATTTCGAGAGCTTGGTCATATCTGTCGGATGCTCCTGAAACATGTATTAATTGTCACATCATGACTCCCGAATACACCACATGGAGACATTCCTCTCATGGACAACGAGCCACGTGCAACGACTGTCATGTTCCTCAAGACAACTTTTTTCGTGGCTACTATTTTAAAGCCATGGACGGATTACGACATTCTGCTATTTTTACGATTCGTGGCTACGACCAATCGATACGGATGTTGGCTCCTGGAAGAACGGTGGTACAAGAAAACTGCATCCGCTGTCACGAACAGCTAAACGAACACGTTGGAACAGATGTCACCTACAAACAAACCACACATGGCGAAGGAAAACAATGTTGGGATTGCCACCGAGAAGTTCCGCATGGCAGAGTTAAAAGTCTTTCTTCGATGCCGTTTGTTCAAGTGCCTGTACCAAAATCACCTGTACCAGTATGGTTGCAAAAAATGACTGGATTAAAAATGAAATAATTATAAAAAATATAGATATGAAATTTAATATTAATAAGATAGTCAGTGAAAAACCATTTATTGGATGGATTTTATTTTTTGGGACCATCGTAGTTGTATTTGTTTTGGGACTATTTGCTTCCACCGTTATACAAAGGCGGACAGAAGCAACGGTTTTGAATATTCCGCAATATGATTTGTCGGAATTTGAGCCCAGAAATGAGATGTGGGGGAAAGCCTATCCAAGGGAATATGCTACGTATCAGCAAATGGCAGACACAAGTTTTCATTCCAAATACAATGGAAGTGCTTCCAGAGATGTTTTGGGAGAAGATCCAAGAATTGTAATCTTATTTGGAGGATATTCTTTTTCATGGGAATACAACCAACCAAGAGGACATATTTATGCTGTTGATGATGTACGAAATTCATTAAGAACTGGAACACCGCAAACCGATGAAGAAGGTCCTCAAAACGCAAGTTGTTGGACATGTAAAGGACCCGATGTTCCCAGAATGTATAAAGAAATTGGAGCCACGGAGTTTTACAATTCCAAATGGTCAAAAATGATTCCTCAAATACTGAATCCTATTGGCTGTGCCAATTGCCACGATCCTAAAACACAACATCTCAGAATTTTTCAAATTCCATTTATGGAAGCCAAAGAAAGAATGGGCATAGATTATAAAAAATTCACCTTAAATGAAATGCGAACCATGGTTTGTGCCCAATGTCACGTGGAGTATTATTTTAAGGGAGACGGAAAATATGTGACATTTCCTTGGGACAAAGGATTGAATATGGAAGACATGGAAGCTTATTACGATGAGATTGGGTTTTCGGACTGGACGCATCCAATTAGCAAAACTCCTATGTTGAAAGCTCAACACCCAGATTATGAAATTTTCAGACACGGCGTTCATTATCAAAGTAATGTAAGCTGTGCCGATTGTCATATGCCATACAAAACAGAAGGCAGTCAGAAACTTACAGATCATAAAATCCAAAGTCCGCTAAACAATATCGAAAACTCCTGCATGGTTTGTCACCGAGAGACCAAAGAAGAGCTTATCAAGAACGTATACGACCGCCAAGATAAAGTTTATGAACAAAAAATTCTTTTGGAAGATTTAATCGTAAAAGCACACATCGAAGCCGGTTTTGCTATCGAAAAAGGAGCCAGTGAAGCACAAATGAAACCAATACAACAGTATATCCGTCAGGCACAATGGCGTTGGGACTTTGTTGCAGCAAGCCATGGCGGTTCTTTTCATGCACCTTTGGAATGTTTGAGAATTATTTCAGATGGAATGAAAAAAGCATCGAATGCTCGTGTTGAAATTACTCGTTTGTTAGGAAAACTAGGTTATCATGAAGAGGTGAAAATGCCAGATATTAGCACCAAGGAAAAAGCCCAAAGATACTTGGGACTCGACCCCGTTAAGCTAAAACAAGAAAAAGAAGAGTGGAAAAAAACACGCTTGCCCGAATGGCTGAAAAAAGGCGAAGAACGTCAAAACAAAATGCCCGAGCCTAAACGGATTGGATAAAATATAAAAACATTGAAAACAATAAAGGGGAAAATTGTATTTTCCCCTTTATTGTTTTGTAAATAATTAACTCAATTTCCGTTTCTCCAAAAACAAATATTGATTATCTTTGTTTGTTATCACAAAAGAAAAAACAACAACCTTATGAAAAAGAAAAAAATTATCATTATTTCCATCAGCATATTTTTCGCTATTTTACTGACAATCATTGTCCTACCTTTTATTTTTAAGGACAAAATCATTGAGACGGTAAAAACCGAAATCAACAAAACCATCAATGCAGAAGTCAATTGGGACTCTTTTAGTTTTTCATTGATAAAAAGCTTCCCAGACTTTAAATTAGAATTAAAAAAACTCTCCATAAAAGGCATCAATGAGTTTGGGAATGACACTTTAATGTTTGTTGATAATTTTGGAATTCGTATTAATTTAATGAGTGTTTTTAAAGGCGATGAATACGAAATAAAATCAATTGACATAAAAGAAGCACGCATTAATGCCATTGTTTTAAAAGATGGCAGAGCCAATTGGGATATTGTTAAACCTTCAGAGGAGATAACAGAACCAGAAGTGGAAACAGAACCCACAAAATTTGCAGTCGCTTTGAATAATATTAGCATAAAAGATTCATATATTAAATATCAGGATGACGAAATGAATTTCACTATGGAAATTTCGGGTTTAAATCATCGTTTAAGAGGTAATTTAACAGAATCAGTAACGAAAATCAGAACCGTTACTACCGCAGAATCGCTCAGCATGATTTATGAAGGAATCCCCTATTTAAGCAAAGCAAATTTCTCTTCCGATTTTGACATGGATGCCAATAT
>JAQUHH010000190.1 GCA_028683685.1 Bacteroidales bacterium | reverse complement strand
TCCTACTTTTTTTTGTTTCGTAGCACTAAATTAGGTGAAATTTTCGTGCGGTAAAACATTGTGTAAAATACTTATTCACAATGTTTTATCCGCTTTTGTTGATAACTTTTTTGCGGATTTAAGGTATAAAAAGGATTTGAAATAAAAATATCTTAAAAACAAATCAGTTCTAAGCGAATTTGTAAGAAAATAAAGGAACAGACATCCAGCGAACCATTTCTTCTTATTATCGTCTATATAGTATTGTTAAAAGTAGATTCATTGATTTTTTTTGTCAAAAAAAATATTATTTAAAAAAAATAAGTTTATATTTGTCCATTGGTATATAATAATATTAGGTAATTTAATAATACATTGTTTCATTAAAACTCAAAAAAGATGAGAAAATCATTACGCTTTAATCTTTTAAAAACGAGCCTTATTCTTATATTAGGTTTGTTTTTATTTCAATTTTCGAATGCTCAAACCATCCATTCAAATGCCAAAGATGGTTCTATAATTTTTAAATTAAAAGACAGTTATACTCATAACTATCAAATTGATCAAAATAATTTTGTCGATTTATCAAGTATGAAAAACATGACAACATTAATTGAAAAATATGATGTAACTCAAATTACTAGAGAACTTACAGCTTTTAATGATTCAAAATTAATGCGCATTTTCTTTGTAACATTTAACGAAATCCAAAAAGTAGATGAATTTATTGATGAATTATCAAAAATGAATATTGTAGAATATGCTGAATTAAATTATAAACGTAAAACTTTATGGACCCCCAATGATCCATATTATACAGGTAATTATAAATGGCATTTAACTCAAATCAAAGCTGAACAAGCATGGGATATCCAAACAGGATCATCTTCCGTAAAAGTGGCTGTTGTTGATAATGCTGTTTGGGGAGCACACGAAGATTTACTTATTGCAGCTAACAATCAATGCAATGCAAGTGTTAATCCAGTTCAAACTGGATCTGGTAAATCTGCACCTCCTACTTCAATAACCCAAAACGCAGGATGTACATTTGATGATTTTAATAACGGTGATTGTTCTGCTTATGAATGGTCGCACGGCACGCACTGTGCAGGTTTGGTTGGAGCCATAAATAATAATGGAAAAGGAATTGCCTCCATTGGCGGAGGAGTAACATTAATGGGAGTTCGTTGTGCCGCTAATTCTGGAGATATGTGGTCCGATGCCATTACTCGTGGTGTTAACTGGGCTGCACAACAAAGTGCTAATGTTATCAGTATGTCTCTTGGAGGAGATGAAAGCTCTACTTCTGAATCAACACTAATGCAAACACTTTATAATAATGGTATAGCTGTGGTGGCAGCTGCAGGGAATGATGGAACACAAACCCAATTGTATCCTGCTGCATACTCTACTGTTTTCGGAGTTGCCTCTACCGATAATAACAAAAAACTATCCTCATTTTCTCAATATGGTGCTTGGGTTGATATTGCTGCTCCAGGTGGATATTATAATGAATTATCATCTTATTTGAATATGTTAAGTACCACTTACTGCACATCCCAATATTTCAGAATCACAGGAACTACTACTTTTAATAATAAAAACTACGATGGTATGCAAGGAACATCTATGGCTTGTCCTGTTGCTGCTGGTGTAGTTGGATTGTTAAAATCGAAAAATCCAAATGCTACTCCTGCTCAAATTTTTAATTGCTTAAAAACAACTTCTCAATCTTTAGCTTCTGGTTCACACACTATTTCATCTGGTTCTGGTATTATTGATGCAGAAGCCGCTCTTAACTGTATCGGTGGAAGTACTACTCCAAATGCTGCATTCACAGCTACCCCAACTTCTGGAAATGCACCTCTTACGGTTCAGTTTACCGACCAATCAACTCCGGGAACAGGAACTATCAGCAGCCGTTCTTGGACATTTTCTAGCGGTTCTCCTGCATCATCAACAGCAACAAATCCAAGTGTTGTGTATAGCATCCCTGGCACATACAATGTTTCGCTTACTATAACCAATTCAAGTTCACAAACGGATACTGAAACTAAAACTGGTTATATTACTGTAACTCAAGCAGGTGCTAGCTTCACCTTAGATTTTGAATCCAGTGCCAATTTCGCTACTACTTTTTCACCATGGACGACTGTTGATGTTGACCAAAGCACAACCTATGGCATTACAGATGTAGATTTCACAGGAAGCGGCACTGCCATGTCATTTATAGCATTTAATGCCACCGCTACAACTCCAGCTACAACAGGTGCAGATGCTCATGGTGGCGTTCGACAAGGAGCCTCTTTTGCTGCAACAACACCTCCAAACAACGATTGGTTAATCTCTCCCGTTGTTCGTCCTCTAAATAATACTTGGAAATTTAAAGTTTGGGTTAGATCATATACAGAACAATATGGTTTGGAAAGATTTAAAATTGGGGTTTCTACTTCAGGAAATCAACCTGCAAACTTTACTACCTTCCTAACATCTGGTACGTTCGAAACAGCTCCTACCACATGGACATTAAAAGAATATTCCTTGGCAAGTTATATAAATCAAGATATTTATATTGGAATTAATTGTGTATCGAATGATGCTTTTATTTTCTTCATCGATGACATTTCTATTGGAGGTAGCGGCTCAACAGAGATTAATGAAAATGCTGATCAATCTATTCATATTTATCCAAATCCTGCACAAAACGTTTTGTTTATTAACTTTGAAGAAGAATCTCGAAAAGAAGCGCTTATAAACATTGTTGATTTAAATGGAAGACTTGTTAAAACCATCAATAATGAAAATATAAACAGTGGTTTATCTGTTGATATTTCTAATTTATCAACTGGAATGTACACCATTCGATTTATGTATGATAATAAAGTAGTTGTCAAAAAACTTAGTATCGTAAGATAACTCATTCATCATAATTTAAAAAAAGCTGTCCTTTGCGACAGCTTTTTTTCGTTTTAATAGCTTACTTTTGCATCAAAATAGAAACTCATGAGTATACATAACTTCATACATAAAATTGCCCAAGAACTTAATCTTCAAACGAATCAAGTAAAAAACGTAATGGAGCTTTTGGAATCGGGAGCCACCATTCCATTTATAGCTCGATACCGGAAAGAAGCCAGCGGCATGCTCGACGAAGTAGAAATAGGAAACATAAGGGATCGCAACAAACAATTGGTGGATTTGGCAAATCGCCGCGAAACAATTCTGAAAAGCATTGATGAACAGGGCTTTTTAACAGATTTATTAAAAGAGAAAATCGAACAAGCAGCCACTCTTTTCGAATTGGAAGATTTGTATCTGCCTTATAAACCCAAACGCAAAACTCGGGCTTCAATGGCCAAAGAAAGAGGTTTGGAGCCGCTTGCTAAAATTATCATGGCTCAACAAGATTTTGATTTAACAGGCACCATTCTAAAATACGTAAATTCTAAAAAAGGAGTTGAATCAGCCGAAGCAGCTCTGGATGGAGCGAGAGATATTATTGCTGAATGGATTTCGGAACATCAATATACGCGCAATAGAATTCGTCATTTTCATATGCACGACGGCACTTTGTCGAGTTCGGTGGTGAAAACAAAAAAAGAGGAAGCCGATAAATATTCAGCTTATTTCGATTTTAAAGAACCGATTTCAAAAAGTGCATCTCATCGAATTTTAGCTATTTTTAGAGCCGAAAACGAAGGTTTTTTGAAAGTTAAATTGGCTCCAGATGAAGATAAAGCCCACGATTTTCTTCGCAAACAATTTGTAAAAACAAACAATGCTGCTTCAAAAGAAGTTGAAAAAGCCTGCATCGACTCCTATAAAAGACTTATTCAGCCTTCTATCGAAACCGAAATTAGACAATTTTTTAAAGAAAAAGCAGATAAAAAAGCCATAGAAGTATTTGTAGACAACATGCGTCAACTCCTGCTCACTCCTCCGTTGGGAGAAAAAACGGTACTCGCCATCGACCCCGGATTTAGAACGGGATGCAAAGTAGTTATTTTAAGTCCGCAAGGCAAATTACTGCACAATGAAACCATTTATCCACATCCTCCACAAAACGAGCAAAGTCAATCCAAAGCAAAATTGGCTCGCTTGGTTGCCACCTACAAAGTAGAAGCCATCGCCATAGGCAACGGCACCGCAGGACGAGAAACCGAATATTTTGTAAAGAAAACTCAATTCGACAGAAATGTAATGGCCGTAGTGGTGAACGAAAGTGGTGCTTCTATCTATTCTGCTTCAGCCATTGCTCGAGAAGAATTTCCAAATTACGACATCACCGTTCGGGGAGCCGTTTCCATTGGTCGCCGACTTATGGATCCATTGGCAGAATTGGTAAAAATTGATCCCAAATCCATTGGCGTTGGACAATATCAACATGACGTTGACCAAAAATCACTGCAAGAAAGCTTAACCGAAACCGTTGAAAGTTGTGTTAATAAAGTGGGCGTAGAACTAAATACAGCCAGCAAAGAGCTTCTTTCTTATGTCTCGGGAATTGGTCCCGTTTTGGCTCAGAACATTGTGGCGTATCGAAACGAAAACGGTGCATTTAAAAACCGCAAAGCTCTGCTGAAAGTTCCCAGATTTGGAGCAAAATCATTTGAACAAGCTGCTGGATTCCTTCGGGTGCGAGAATCGGATCATCCATTAGACAAAAGTGCCGTTCACCCAGAGAGCTATCCCATTGTAGAAAAAATGGCAAAGAAAGTAAATTGCACCATCCCCGATTTGATGCAAGATGAAAGTTTACGACTCTCTATTCCCATTGAAAAATTTGTAACCGACACCGTTGGAATGCCAACATTGAAGGATATTTTATCGGAATTGGCAAAACCAGGATTGGATCCCAGAACAAAATTTGAACATTTTGAATTTGACCCAAATATTAAAACCATGAACGACCTAAGTGCTGGAATGACTGTTCGGGGAATTGTGACCAACATCACTGCTTTTGGCGTTTTTGTTGACATTGGC
>JAQUHH010000189.1 GCA_028683685.1 Bacteroidales bacterium | reverse complement strand
GTGTTTTTTTTATCTGCTTTTACTCTGGGCATATTATTTTTTTTGCAAAGATAACTAAATTTACAATTGATGGATTTATTATACAAATAACATGGTAACTCTTATGTTTTTTTAGGAGATTTTTTTTAAAAATGATGAAAAATGGGGATGGTTTAATTTTTCTATATTTCAGGAAGGAATTACATGTCTTCTGTCATGAGAATTTTACTCATTTCTCGAAATTTCAAAATTCGAAGAAGTATGGCATAAAGCATTGCTAAAATTACAAAAAGAACTATTCCGATGAGCCAATTTGAGACAAAAGTACGTACTAAAATAATGGTTGAAATGCTGAGTGCAAAAAAAGCTAAAAATTGCCACAAATAATGAATATTAAAGTTAAATTTAAAAATTCTCATGGCTAAATACATTTGCAAACCTGCTGTTATAAATTGTGTAAGGACGCTTGCCCAAGCTGATCCAATAGCCATAAAACGAGGGATTAAAAAAAGATTTAAGCCGATATTTAAAATCATGCCTGAAGTTGCAACGATGTTGAGTTGCTTCAAATTTCCGTTTGCGGTTAATAGTGTGCCGAATATATAGGTTGTTGATATGGCGGTGAAACAAATCATCAGCATGCCAAAAATGGTGGCGGATTGATTGATTCTAAGCATGTATTCTGAAATGTTTTCTAGTGAATGAATGGGATATAAAAGTGTCATTATTTCTTGTCTGTATGCAAAACAGGACACAGCAACGATAAATGCCGGAATAATGAGTAAGACAATGGCGAGTTTTACAATTTCGCCTACATGTTCTTTTTGTTTTATCATTTTTGCAAAAATGGGTAATAATAAAACCGAAAATAGGTATGCTATCATGTTGGCAGCATCCAGCAAACGATATGCGGAGGCGTAAGTTCCCGATTGATATGCACCAATTCCTTCTGGTAAAATACGCTCAATCATAACGCTGTCGATGCGGTTGTAGAACGACATTAATAAAACCAAAATAGCGAACGGCATGCTTTGGCGAAAAACAGCTAGGATGAATTTTTTATTCCAATATAATTTTGAAAATTGGGCTTTGCGAACCACCACTATAAATGCAATAATTGCCGTTGTAAAATAGGCTGCCGTTTGAGCGTAAACAAACCATTTGATGCTAAATTGAAAGGAGCTAATATTGCCCCAAATGAGAATGGAACAAAATATTATCATCAAAAAACGGTCGAGCACTGAAATAATGCTGTCGGTTTTGAAAAGATGCAAACCCGTAATATTTGATCGCAAATACAAAACAAAGGATATTAACATCTGATTGAAAGCCATGATGTATAAAAGCTGCATCTGTTCAGCATTGTAACCAATAATAAAACCTATCGAAATAGTAATAATTGCATAAGCAATACTCAATAGGATTTTCATCACCAATATTCCTGAGAAGTATTTGTTTAGTAAATGATGGTTTTGTGCAATATTTCGATTGTTGAAGTTGGTTAAACCCATATCCAGTAGGATATTAAACAAAAACGAAAAATTGAAGATAGCGTAATAAAATCCGTATGATTCGGCACCAACAATATTTTGCACAGCTCGGTCAATACCCAAAATCCAAAATGGCTTAATGAGTAGATTAAGTGATAACAACAATATTAAATTGGTCAAAAACTTTTTTTTCATACTCAAATTACGTTATTCAACAGGAATGAAAAAGAAATTTTGAGAAACCGTAGGACAAATAGAATAATCAACTAATTCTCCTTTGCAAAATTGCTTGCATTCATAACCCAAAGCCTGCATAAATTCAATACAATTGATTCGGTTTTGGTTTTCCCAAAGTTCTGTATAGACAATGGGTTTGTTTTTTTTCAATAAATTTTCGCCGCCTTTGAGTACGAAATACTCAAAGTTTTCAACGTCCAGTTTGATTCCTCCAATGACTTCATTTTGAATTTCTTGAATATCATCCAATCGCTTCATGTTTACTTCATAATGCAATCCACTATTGAAATCTGAAATACTCTCGTGGCATATATGGCTTAAACCGTGTAGTTTTGTTTTTCCTTCAATCGGCAATACCATCTTGATTTTTTCGTTGGATTCTCCCAAAGCAAAATTGAGAACATGGGCATTTTGCAGTTTGAAAAAACGAATGATTTTTCTTAAAATCAATAAATTATCTGGCTGTGGTTCAAATGCATATACTTGAGCATCAGATAAATGTTTTGATAAATGACATGTCATTACTCCAATATTGGCTCCAATATCCAAAACGGATTTGTTTTTGGGTAATAATTGTAAAAAATATAAAAAATCTCTTTCTTTCTTTTGATATTTCAGTGTGTAAATAACATATAAGGCAAAGATAAATAGATAGTTATGATATCCTAATATTTTTTGCAAAATTAGTTTCGCCAGATTCTTCATTATTTTTTTGCATCTTTGCGGCAAATTTAGACATAATAATTGAGTAAAAATTAATTTATTCAATTATTTATTGTTTTATAAAAACACGAAACCGATGAAGATTGCGGTAAATACTCGTTTGTTATTAAAAGGCAAACTCGAAGGGATAGGTTGGTACACCTACGAAACGATGAAACGTATTGTGAAAAATAATCCCGAACACACCTTCTATTTTCTGTTTGATCGAGCGTATGATGAGTCTTTTGTTTTTAGCGAAAACGTTATTCCCGTTGTTTTAAATCCCCAAGCTCGTCACCCTTTTTTATTTTGGATATGGTTTGAGATTTCGGTGTGTCGATTTTTAAAAAAGACAAAAGTCGACTTGTTTTTATCTCCCGATGGATATTTGTCACTTTCTACGAAAACGCCCTCTGTAGCGGTTATTCATGATTTAAATTTTGAACATTATCCCAAAGATTTACCTTGGTTGGTTCGAAAATATTACCGCTATTTCTTTCCACGATTTGCAAAAAAAGCAAGGCGGATCGTTACGGTATCGGAATTTTCTAAAAAAGATATTCAAAATCAATATGAAATTGAGACTGAAAAAATTGATGTTACTTTAAATGGGATGAATTCCAATTTCAGAATTTGTTCCAAAGAAGATATTCAAGCTACAAAGCAGCGTTTTTCGGAAAATGAAGACTATTTTCTATTTATTGGTTCATTGCAGCCTCGGAAAAACCTTGTCAATATGTTTAAGGCTTTCGACTTATTTAAAAAAGAGCATCCTTCAAAAATAAAATTGCTTATTGTGGGGGAGAAAAAATGGTGGACCAATGATATTTCTGCCGCTTACAATGGATTGCAGTTTAAAAATGAAGTTATTTTCCTGGGCAGATTAGAACCCGAGGATTTATGCAAAGTTTTAAGCAGTTCCTTGGCTTTGGTTTATGTCTCTTATTTTGAGGGTTTTGGAATTCCAATTATCGAAGCGTATCGTTGTGGAACGGCTGTCATTACATCCAATGTTACGTCGATGCCCGAAGTAGCCGGCGATGCAGCTCTTTTGGTAGATCCTTTTTCGGTGACCGAAATATCGAATGCGATGTCGGAAATTACATTTAATAAAGAACTTCGAGATGAACTTATTGCCAAAGGTCAAATCAGAAAAGATGATTTTTCATGGGATATAACTTCACAAAAATTGTGGGAATCTGTCATGAAAACGGTAAATGAGAAAAATTCTTTACAATAATAAAAAACTTTCGACATCTCCTTTGTGTCAATTTCTGCTTTATGGTCGTGTCAAATGTTAATGTTTGTGTTTTTTGGGTTCCTCAATACTTTTTTTTTGTTTGTTGTATCTTTGTGGTGCAAGTGGATGCGTCCATCAGCTCCAAAAAGTGATAATAGCTAGTCTGTTATCATTTTTTCTTTATATTTTACAAGTTTGTTTTTGTTTATTATCTCTATGGTGATATTTTTGCAAACAACTCATTTCTAGCTTACAATTGTTCCAAAATATCCATCCATTTTCCACTTTGGTGTCGATAGCTTTTGTTGTCGACATTGCTGAGTACTACAATGTTTATATTATCAGCAATACGGTGAATAAACAGGGTGTTGTATCCACCCCAAAGTCCGCCGTGATACACCAAATTATGTCCTTCTTTAAGAACACCCAAGCGAAAGCCGTATCCATAATTTCTTTCTTTACTCATATCTGGATTTTTTGGTGTAATAGCCAGTTGTAAAATGGAGTCGTGCACAACTTTTCCAGAAAATAGTGCATTGTTCCATAGGTGAAGGTCGTATGCCGAAGACCAAATACCTTTGTCGCCAACGGGTCCATTTAAAAAGTTTTCGGAAAGAACTCCTCGACCTGAAGAATGTCCTACTGTTTTGTGGGATAATTGAGATTTGGTTTCATGTTTTCTAACAAAGCTGTTTTCCATGCCTATAGGAGCAAAAAACGCATCATGTAAATAATCACCATAATCCTTGCCACTTACAATTTCGACAATTTTTGCTAAAACTACATAGGCTGTATTTGAATATTCATGTTTTTTGTTGACCCAAAAATTAGCTCTTGGTTTGCGTTTACACAGTGATTCAATTAAGAAATCAGTGGGCATATCAACCCATTTTTGTCGCCAATATCCAGAAGCAAATTTAAAATAATCGGGCAGTCCCGAACGGTGACACAAAAGGTGGTGTATGGTTCTTTTTTTATAGGGGAAACAAGGAATAAATTTTTGAATCGTATCGTGAATGTTTAATTTTCCATCTTGATACAATTTTAAAATAGCCATTGCTGTAAATTGTTTTGAAACGGAGGCCAACTCAAAGATGGATTGTGTAGTAAGTTTCGTTTTCGTTTTCCAATTAGCATATCCAAAAGCTTTGTGGTACAATATCTTTTTATTTTGTGCGATTAATAAAACGCCATTAAAACGATTGTATTTGTAAAGTCTGTTAATCAGTGAATCAATATGCTCGGACTTGTTTATGTGATTCAGGCTATCAAATAATGCATTTATTTCTTGAGCATAATATTGACTGCTTTCTTGGGCTATTGAATCGTTCGAGATAATCTG
>JAQUHH010000188.1 GCA_028683685.1 Bacteroidales bacterium | reverse complement strand
TCAGACTGCCATAAATAGAATCAAAAAAAAATCTAATCATCAAATAATAAGCTATTTACAAATGCAATAAATAGTCTATCTATTTCAGTTGGCTTCAGCCAACTGAAATAGATTATATTTACATTTTTTTGTGCTTTAGCACCATTATGGGGCTAAAGCCACTAAATCTCAATGTATCATCTTTCTTGGCAAGCAAATAAATCAGACTGCCATAGATAGAATCAAAAAAAATTACGGAATTATCACTTTTTCAGTATACAAAATTTTCTTTGTATCGTAATTTAGCATTTTTACGAAATAGAGACCATTGCTTAAATGCTGCGTTGAAAAGCTAATTAAGTTGCGACCTTTGGGCAATCGAGTGGTATAAAAACGATCTGTCAATTTTCCAGAAACATCACTTAACACAAACTCAACTATCATCGTTTCTTCGGCTTCAAAATCGAAATGCACTAAATCGCTTGTCGGATTTGGATAAACAATTACTTTTTTGTCATATACTTTTGCTATCTCTTCGGGCATTTCGTAAGGAGATTTCAATTGGGCAATATACGTTGCATTGGTTCGATAAATCCCAATTTTTACGGAATAAGTACCACTAACCCAAACTTTTCCATGCTCATTATACACTCTTTGAGAACCCGAATAATCGCCCCAGCGATCGACTCCCGATATTACATTAATGTACGTTTCACCCTGTCGCAATACAACGGTATCTGAATATTTTGAATTTCCTTCATGAAAAACAGCTGCAAATCCAGGATACAAAGCCTGAACTGGACCAGAATAAGTAAAACTAATTATCGACTGATCATCATTTGGTTTTTCTCCTGAAAAAGAAATATTTGGATATCCAAAATCAACAATAGAATCGGAAATGATATGTCCTTTGCAAATAGGATTTTCCGTTTCAAAACCAGTAATAAGTCCATGATAAATACCAGCAGAACCATATAACGTATCAATAGTATTTCCTACAAACTGAATTTTATTATTTTGCAAAAAAGCTCCCAAAACTCTGGAATCATTTGTTGCCAGACGATGAGCTCCGGTTTGACGAGCATCTGGCGGCATTCCATATGCACGATCGGCAAGAACCGCTTTGATGGAAAACTGAGTTTCAGGATCATATTGTGTACCCGAAATATGCATCAAAAAAAGAGTATCATTTTGCAAATCAAAATTACGATTCGACAAAAAATACATCTCTTTTTCGGGCAAAGAATAGCTGCCCGCCACTGGATGTATATTACGATTGGGAACTCCTCCAAAACCGATGTCGTGCCACAAACGAACATTCAATTCCTCTCCGTTGTAACCATTAAATTTATCAATTTGCCAAATAATGCTCTGTTTAAAAGAGACCTGCCATTCACCATCGTCATTGAGCAAATTTCCGGTTAAAAAAAGCTCATTTTTAGTCAAATTCATAGCTGGATAATCAAACCAAGAAGTATCGTTCAAGGGATTTCCAGGTAAAGTATACATATACCAATCATCCAAAGGATTGTTGCTCGATGAAAAACACAATACAATATCAGAAGAACTACTGGTACTTCCTGCCAAAAAAACAAAAATAAACCTATCTTCATCCGGGTCATAGGTCAGTTTTGGATCGTATTGATGCGTACTAACCTCCTGAACAGTAGAGGCAAAAGCATTAAAACTCACATTTTTGACCAAAGAATCTGGCTTTTCTTCATGATTTAAATCAAACATATAAATATTTGAATTAACAGCAGACAAAAGCATTTTACCATTGGACACTGCCAATGTATTATCGTTTGGTGTTCCCCCACCCCATGCGTTGCCACTAAAGCCCATTTGAACTTTAGGCTGCTCTGCTTTTTCAATTAAATTTTTGTTTGGCAAACTATTTATTCGTGGAAACACAATCTCTTGCTGTTCTTTAGCTTCTTTAAACATTCTGGCATACTTTGAATTACCAACCATAATTGAATCTGTATTTTTCACAGTTACAATCCACTCATTTTCAACACTTGATATGTCAAAAACACGAGCTGACGGAATTCGCATAGACTGATACGATTGAGCAAATAAAGCAAAGTTTAAAACAATCAAAATGGAAAAAAATAATGTCTTCATAGTTAAAATGTTTCTACAAAGATATAATTTATAGGAGAATAAACAAGCAAAATTCTATGACATCTTTTATTTTTTCATCTTTAATTTAAATAAATTTTCTGACCAATACTCAGGATATCCGTATCTTTTATTTTATTTATTTCGCACAAGTTTTTAACAGAAATTCTATATTTGAGTGAAAGTTTATATAAAGTATCCCCAGATTTGATAAGATGAAAATGAGGTTTAGAATCAACCACATTTGATTTTGTAATGGTTTCTGGTTTTTCTCCCATCATTTCATCCGATTCATCAGCTTGATTATCGTCATCAACATTGCTGCTATTCGCCAAAATCGAATGATTTCTTACAGGAATTCGAGACATTTTATAGGTTTGTTTGTTAAGAAACAAAGAATCTGAAACTAAATCATAATTGTCGAAATCTAAAATATGACAAGGATGAAATGCTTCTCCTTTGTATCTGGTTTCAAAATGCAAATGCTCGGTAGTGGCTCTGCCTGTTCTTCCTCCAAGCCCTAACAAATCTCCCGCTTTCACTTCTTGATTTAATTTCACACTAATTTTGGACAAATGAGCATACACTGTTTCCAATCCATTATAATGTCGTACTACAACCATTTTTCCATATCCACTATAGTTTCTGGCGACTCTAACAACTCCATCAAAAGTAGAAACCACAGGATCTCCATGATTCAACTTAATATCAACGCCCGTATGATTTCGTTTTCCACGAGGACCAAATGTAGAGATTATTTTCCCCTTATATGGAAAAACAAAATTTCGTTCTCCCCCAACCAGAACAAGAATAGTGTCTTTAAAATTACTACTATTTAAACGTTTTACACGTATATGTTCCGTATTCCAAGTATCATATATCTGAGATGATGGCAAATTATTCAAATCAACTTCAACAATCTCAACAACATCTTCTATTTCATCAATTTGAAGCGTATCCCCATTTGATTTTCCTAAAAGCAATAATGAATCTTCATCTACTATCAATTTTTCAGGTTCTACTTGTGCATAGACTGAATAATTAAAAAGCAATAAAATCAAAAAGGTAAAGCGACAAAAATATTTTTCCATTTTCCACTGAAGCTACTTGACAAAAAAGAATGATTGTTTGAATCATTCTAAATACAAATTTAGGGCTTTATCAGAAACAATACATTTAAATCATCATTAATTAAAGTTAATTTATTTAGATAAAAAAGTTCAATACTTAGATTTCTTGTATTTATAATGCTCTTTAACTATTTAAAAACAATGGATGAAACTTACACATCCTAAGCAACTTATACTATTTTGAACCCCATTTCGCATAGAGACAAATACCTCATCAGAAAAACCAATGGTAACATCAATTAAATTCAATTGAGATTTTTTTTATTTTTGTAAAAAAATAAAAATCCCATGAAAGATATTAAATACAATAATTCAGAAACTTACAAAAAACTAATCCAAAAAGGGAATCTAAAACAGAATATTTACAAAAATACTCTTGAAGCATTTGAAACATTAAAAAAACAGGCACTCCAATTTCAAGGATATTGGGAAGAACATTATGCCAGCAAAAATGATTTGATTCAAGTAGATATTAAAGTAGATATTGAACATGAATTTAAATTAGAATTTTCGACCGATGTACTGCTCTTTATGATGCACTCAAACGTTTTTGAATTTCCCAGAGCCCACGAAGTCAACAGATTACCATACGTAAGAGAAGACAAAAACAGATCCTATTGTGGAGTAATAAACATATACAATTTTTTATCTGATTCTTTCAAATACAATAGAATAAACGATTCAGGATATCTAATTGGACGAATTTATATTAATATTGACAAACACTTTCTAATTGAAGGAAAGCGAGAAATTGGATTGATTGCCAATAATTTTTCCAAAAACAACTTTGATGAAACTGCCGCAATCAGTATTTTAGATGCTGGAATAAATTATTCTATCGATTTTGACTTATTAACACCTTCTTATGAAGACATCAAAGAGATTTCTGTTCTCGACATATTACAAACTGAAATTCAATCAACTACAATAAAAACTGCCAAACGAATGGGCTTCCGTTTTCAGGCAGATGAAGATATTATCAAATAAAAAATGCAAAAATCACATCTTTGTGATTCAAAAAATTTGGAGAAGTGATTTTTTTTTGTAATTTTGCACGGTTCTAAAAAAATGGTCGGTTCGTCTAGGGGTTAGGACGCCAGGTTTTCATCCTGGTAACAGGGGTTCGATTCCCCTACCGACTACAATAATAACGGAAGTAAAATTCCAAACGACAATAAGAAAAATGGTCCGTTCGTCTAGGGGTTAGGACACCAGGTTTTCATCCTGGCAACAGGGGTTCGATTCCCCTACGGACTACTGAAAAGATTAAGCCGTAACTGATAATCAAACAGTTACGGCTTTTTCTTTTGCTACTTGCACGACATGTTTTTTTTATTCAAATACTAATTGCTATACCACCACTGCCAGATGTAACTCATCCACAAACTTTGGTATGCTGCTAAACTTGTCGCCGAAGACATTTAGCCAGTCGAAGCCATCAAATGGAATTTCGTTGGCAAGTACTTCACGTGTGATGTCGCCATTTTCGCAAACATAGTTGATAATGGTTTTTAGATATTCCTGTTGTTGAGAATTTAGCGTGTTGTCCGACAAAAACTGACTGAATTTATCAACGGCAATTTTGCGATCAATGCCTACGATAGAGCGGATAAAAACGGCAACATTGCCACCCACAAAGATGTTTTTGGTGTATTTTTCGTAATCTTCTTTCGTTCCCAACTCTTTCCATAAAATGTTTTCCAGTTCAAGTATGTCTTTTTTCTCCAACTTTTCGATGTGAATAATTTTCTGAACAATGGATTTGCCTTCAAGCTGACTGGTTAAATAATCCAAAAC
>JAQUHH010000187.1 GCA_028683685.1 Bacteroidales bacterium | reverse complement strand
TGGAATTAATGCAATCGGAGCTTTTTTCTAAAAATAACATTACAGGAAAAGGAATTAGAGTTGCCATTTTTGATGGGGGTTTCCCCGAAGTAGATTCTCATAAAGCTTTTGAGCATGTTCGAAAAAATAACAGAATCATCAAAACCTGGAATTTTTGCAACAACAAAGAATTTGTTTATGGATACAATTCTCATGGTTTAAGCGTTATGTCAAACATTTGCGGAATTTATGAAGACACCCAACTTGGGGTAGCCACGGAAGCTGAGTTTTTATTAGCCCGCACCGAAGTAAATACGGAACCCTTTGCCGAAGAAGAGTGGTGGCTGGCAGCGGCTGAATGGGCCGACAAAAACGGTGCTCATGTTATTAATAGTTCGCTGGGATATACCTATCATCGTTATTTTCCAGAACAAATGGACGGAAAAATAAGCTTGGTCGCTCGTGCGGCAAACATGGCTGCTTCTAAAGGAATTATTGTAGTAAATGCCATGGGAAACGATGGAACAAATAGCTGGAAAGCAGTGGGAACTCCTGCCGATGCCGACAGCGTTTTATCAGTGGGCGGAATTGACCCTTTTACAGAATATAAAATCAATTTCTCTTCGTTCGGACCCACCGTTGACGGAAGATTAAACCCAATGTAACAAATTCGGGACATGCTGCAGTTGCTTCGAAAAAAGACAAATTAGGAAACGCTCACGGAACTTCTTTTGCTTCTCCTCTCACCTGTGGATTTGTGGCTTGTGCTCTGCAAACCATGCCCGAAACAAAAGCAATGGACATGATTCGCGAGATTGAAAAGTCGGGAAATTTATATCCATATTACGATTATGCTCATGGATATGGAATTCCACAAGCCTCTTTTTTTACAAAAGAAAATAAAACCACTCCTCAAAAACAATTTGACTTTATTTTTCAAAATGACAGCCTTATTGTTAGCCTTCTTCCAGAAGAAACAAATAATAATACTGAATTAAATAAAAAAACCGACAAGTATTTATATTATCACATTATGTTGCCCGATGGAAAATTATTCAAGTACGGTTTAATTTCGGTAAGTGAAACAGAACCTTTAAAATTGAACTTAAACGAAGTCCCTGATAATGTGACAGTTCGGGTTTTGTACAAACAATATCTGAAAGAATGGAAAAACATCAAATAACAAACAATATGAAAAAAATAATTCTCTTCTCTTTTATCATCACTGGATTGATATTCAGCACTTTTGCTCAGCAAGCATTGCTTGATGAAAAACCAGAAACCCTATATTCAGTTTCTAAAAAGGGGAAAAACCGAACTCATTACACACACTTCTATTTTGGCTTTGGCAGCTATGTTGATCAGCCTGAAACCGATGCATTAAAAATCGTTCCAGTATTGTCAAACCAAACCAGTTTGGGCCTGCGTTATAAACTAAAATTCTGCAATTTTTATGCATGGGGACTCGACATGAATTGGTCATTCAATCGTCAATACATCAAACAAAATAGCACTAATTTCTTTCCAGACTCCTTGTCTCACAAAAAAGAAATTTTTTCATATCATACTTTGGGATTGGAATATTACAACCGATTTAATTTTGGAAAAAGAGGAAATATGATTGGCAAATATTTAGATTTAGGCGTATGGGGAAATTGGATGTTTTCGCCCAAACACACTTTCCGAGATACTTACGACGATCCTTTTTTAGGAGCACAAAAATCAAAAACCACCTTAACTTCACTAAACTACACCACCGATTTGCATTGGGGCGTAGGTGCTCGCGTAGGTTTTAACCGCTGGGTGATCTTTGGAAAATACAGAATGTCGGAATTGCTAAATTCAAAATTCCAATCTCAAAATATTGAACCCAGCAAATTGGTAGTTGGGGTAGAAATTGGGTTTTTCTAAAAGAGATTTTTCCTTACTGCAAGCCCGGAATAGAAGCAATTAAGCCTTGTGTATACGTTGTTTGGGGATGAGCATAAATGGCGTCCGAATCGCCAAATTCGACCATATTTCCATCTTTCATGACCATCATTCGGTCGGACATATATTTGACCACCGATAAATCATGAGAAATAAAAACATAGGTTAAGCCAAAATCCTCTTTTAAGTCATTTAAGAGGTTCAGAACTTGTGCCTGAACCGAAACATCAAGAGCCGAAACCGACTCGTCACAGATGATCAATTCGGGCTTTAGTGACAAACTACGAGCAATGCAAACACGTTGCCTCTGCCCTCCCGAAAACTCATGTGGATACCGATTGAAAGAATCTTTTGAAAGGGCCACTTTATCCATCAAATAGTGGGCATATTCTTCACATTCTTTGTACGTTCCGAAGGTTTTATGAACAAACATCGGTTCCATTATTGCTTCTCCCACCGAAATTCGGGGATTGAGCGAAGAATATGGATCTTGGAAAATTATTTGTACTTTTTGTCTGAATTTCTGCAAGTCTTTTTTGCTCATTTTTGTAACATCCATCCCTTGATAATGAATCTTCCCCGAACTGGGCTCCAGCAAGCGCATTAAAGTCCTTCCTAGGGTGGTTTTTCCACAGCCCGATTCGCCAACCAAGCCCATGGTTTCTCCTTTATAAATTTCAAAAGAAACCTTATTTACCGCTTGATGCTTTGCTGTCGTTTTTCCAAAAACAGTGCGTTTTAGAACGAAACTTTTTTCCAATGATTCCACCACCAATAAAGGCTCTTGAGCATATATTTGCGCATGATTGAGTGTTCTGTCATTCAAGCTCACTTCTTTAAAACGATCTTTTAAAAGTTCTTTTTCTCCGAGCAAAAACTCATGTATTGTCGGCAACCGATACGTTCTTTTTTCAATGTTTGGACGACAATGCAACAAGCCTTTGGTATAGGGATGTTGTGGATTCTTGAAAATATTTTTTGCATTTCCCTGTTCCACCACTTCGCCTTTGTACATGACCAAAACATCATCGGCAATATCGGCAATAACGCCCAAATCGTGCGTAATAAAAAGAATGCTCATGCCATATTTATCTTTCAAGGCAATCAGCAGTTCGAGAATTGTTTTTTGCACCGTAACGTCCAGCGCCGTAGTGGGCTCGTCGGCAATCAGAACTTCTGGATTGGAGGACAAAGCCATGGCAATCATTATTCTTTGTTTTTGTCCACCCGAAATTTCATGTGGATAAACATTGAAAATCTCATTGGGTCTGGGCAACATTACTTCATGCATCAATTCGAGGGCTCTTTTTTTCGCCTCTTTTGGGGTCACTTTTTGATGTGCTAAAATTGCTTCAATAATCTGTTCACCACATTTCATTGTTGGATTGAGAGATGTCATTGGTTCTTGAAAAATCATGGAAACAAATCGACCTCGGATATTTTCCATCTTTGATTTATCAAGTTGTAAAATATCAATTTCTCCCTCTTTTGTATGCAGCCAAATTTTTCCTTGCGGATAATGTGCTGGTGGCTCTTGCAAAAGTCGTAATATAGAAAGACTACTAACGGATTTTCCTGAACCCGATTCGCCAACAACGCCCAATATGGTATTTCTTTTTAATTCAAAACTAATGTTTTTTACGGCTAAAAGCGCTGCTTGTTTGGGGTTAAAACCAATGCTCAGATTTTCAATGCGCAATACAACATCTTTATTCAGTTTTGTTAGCATGGACCGTAGTTTTAATCGATGTCGAAAATTGATTTTTGATCGTTCGAAACTTTTATCTTACCAAGATGCTGATACGCAGCCAGGGTTGCTTCTCGTCCTCTGGGAGTTCGCATTAAATAACCTTCCTGAATAAGAAATGGTTCATACACCTCTTCAATGGTTCCAGAATCTTCACCCACAGCGGTCGAAATGGTCGTAATGCCGACCGGACCACCTTTAAATTTATCAATAATTGTAGATAATATTCGGATATCCATTTCGTCAAGTCCATGTTTGTCAACATTTAGAGCATCTAAAGCATATTTTGAAATCTCCAAATCAATATTTCCATCCCCTTTAATTTGAGCAAAATCTCGTACCCGTCTCAATAATAAATTGGCAATTCGAGGTGTCCCCCTGCTTCTTCTTGCTATTTCATATGCTGCTTCTCCAAGTATATAGACATTTAAAATCGAAGCTGCTCGAACAATAATTTCTTTTAAAGTATTCGTATCATAATAATTTAGGCGAGACGTAATTCCAAATCGAGACCGTAAAGGAGCCGTAAGTAAGCCCGATCGTGTAGTGGCACCCACCAAAGTAAAGGGATTTAAAGAAATCTGAACACTTCGTGCATTGGGACCCGTTTCAATCATTATGTCGATTTTGTAATCTTCCATAGCCGAATATAAATACTCTTCCACAACAGGCGACAAACGGTGAATTTCGTCAATAAAAAGAATATCGTTGGGTTCAAGATTGGTCAACAGTCCTGCTAAATCGCCAGGCTTATCAATTACAGGACCGGAAGTAACTCTAAGGTTAACACCCATTTCTGTACAAATTATATGTGATAAAGTAGTTTTGCCAAGACCGGGAGGTCCATGCAATAAAACGTGATCCAAAGCTTCTCCTCGTAACTTAGCGGCTTTTACAAATATCTTAAGATTTTCAACTACTTTATCTTGTCCTTTAAATTCAGTAAAATCTACGGGTCGAATCGCTTTTTCATATTCACGATCTGATGCGGAAAATTGTTCGTTATTTGCATCTAAGGTATGAGCCATAATAATATTTTCTTAATACAAACGTACTATTTTTTTATCACTTATTACTGTTTTGCTAATCAAAAAATGATTATTTCTATTTTGTGTAAAAACAGAAATAATTCATAAAAAATCCAAGATTTAATTATATCAAAGTTTTTCAACAGTTAAGTCCAAAGAATCGCTGATGCATCTAACCGAAAACCCAAAATCTTTGGGATAATTTGTAAAATCGACATCCATTGACATTCGATCAAGAGTAATTATAAAAGATTTTTCAGGAGAACTTTCAGTAGACGACCACCAATATCCAATACTTCTTCTATTAATAAACAAATTTGATACCGCAGAGAAATAACCAGCACCTCTTCCATTCCATTTCGCTTCATTATTA
>JAQUHH010000006.1 GCA_028683685.1 Bacteroidales bacterium | reverse complement strand
ATGTCATGGTTTTACAGCCAAAACTTTGACGAGTCTCTACCAATGCCAAAACGTTTTCAAATGCTCGACTTAAATACTTTTCTTCCTGAACTTGTTTTAACCAAGGTGGATAGAGCTAGCATGGCTAACTCACTTGAAGTAAGAGTGCCTTTTTTAGAAAATAAAATTACCGACTTTATGCTTTGCTTAAACCCTGAGACATATTTTGATAAGAGTCAACAAAAAAAAATACTTTACAAAATCCTCAAAAAAACACTTCCAAAAACTATTTTAAATCGAAAAAAACAAGGCTTTGTAGGACCCAACGAGTATTATAACAATATTAATTATTACGAAAACATATTGCAAAATAGTGTTTTAGTAAAAAACAATATTTTCAATAACGATTATATTCAAAGCCTATTAAATTCACAAGATTACTGGCGTCTTTGGAAAATTAGTGTTTTTGAATTATGGTTTCAAAAATGGATGAACTAAAAAATCTTCACCTATTTTATAAATTTTAAATGCTATCTTTGAAATCTTATATTAATACATAGTTTACACCTATACAATAAACCTCACTCCAAAATGAAAAAGATTTTATGTATTTATAGCAAATCTCAAAATATAGAAAGAAATCAATTTAAGGAAGTTATTGATTTCTTTAAAGACGATATTACTAAAAACGCCATTCAAGAATTTCAAGATGATAAAGTAATATTAATAAGCAAATCTAGCTTTTCAGGATATGCCTCTTTTTTTGAATTAAATCAAACATTATTTTATCATACAGGCACTTTTTACCCGGATTTTTATCCTTCTGAAAAAAAAGACATTCACGAACAAAAAATGATTTTTTTTGCAGAAAAATATTTCAAGAATGGTTCAAAAGTTATTGCTCAATATAATGGTTTTTTCAATTTAATTATTTATAATAAAACAACAAAAGAATTACAAATTGCAAACGACCCACTAGGATTATTTGGCATTTTTATTTATGAGGGAGATGACTTTGTTATTTTTTGTAACGAATATGAAGTAATCGTAAAATACTTAAAAGAAAAAGCAAAACTAAATATAAATTCAATTTTTGAATATTTTATTTTTGGCTCACCTCAAAATAATAAAACTTTTTTTATCAACATTAATTTACAGATACCAGGTTGCATATACTATCTCAAAAACAATAAATTAAAAATTAAAAACATTTCCCCTATATTAAAAATATCAAAAAACAGAAAAAGTATTAATGAAATTGCCGACGAATATTTTCATACTTTTAAAACAGAATTGAATTTATTACTTAAATGGCATCCATTAATTCCAATAACGTTAACAGGAGGTGCTGATTCAAGGATGATACTTGCATCAATGGATGAAAATGAGCGAAAAAGAAGAGAGTTTATCACATGGACTAGCCCTCATATTCCCAATGAAGAAAATCAGGATATTTTAATTGCAAAAAAACTTGCCTCAGAGTATAACTTAAATCACACATGCGTTGATAACGAAAGCTATTCAATAAATCATATTGATAATCAATATTTTAAAAATTTAAAAAACTTCAATGGCAATATCATTTCTGGAATAATTGGTTCTGAGTCCTTGCGTTTTTCCTCTTTATATCCATACACTATTTCCGAAATTAGTCGAAGATATATTTCATCTGCAAAAGAATGTTATAACTATAATTCAGATTTTTTTATTGATTTAAATGACATCTCCTCAAATAAAAAAGCTTTAACAAAAGCAATAAAATTTCTAATTAAATATTTCAACAATATTGAAATTGACAAACTGAGAATTTCTCCTAAAAACATTAATAGATCTATTAAGCACATCCGTTCACCATATCCAGAAATGCCTTATACCTTAAATTATTTAACACGTAGTTTTTTTTCAAAACATGGTGGTGGAGCCAAAAGCAGCATGCTCATGCCTGCAATTATTAACCGTACATTGATTTCTCCGTTTGCAAACCCTAAACTACTTAAAATACTTTGGGGGATTAACCCAGATTTTCTATCCACTTCAAAAGATTCTTTAACAACAATTATTTTCAGAAAGCACTTAACTGATTTTTGCAAAATCAGCAGCAATTCTCTTATTGCTAGTAATGAAAATTTAGTTATGCCTATGTTTAATGAAGGTAAAAACAATATTAACTATTGTGTTGTTAAATATAGTAATATACGCCTGCTTTTTGAAAATTCGTATTTAAAAAACAATATTAATCTAAATAAAATCGAAATTGAATCTGATATAAATAACTCAGAAACTTTTGCTAAAAGTGCGTGGGCTGATTTTCTTCAATGGGCTTTATACATAGAAAATATATTGTCACTTTAAAAACAAATAAAATGACACTATAAAATAAAAAAAAATCAATTGAGAAACAATTAACCTTCTGGAAAAACTACAAATTCAAAAAAAAACTACTTTTGTATTTATAAACTATTTAGGCTAAGAAATGATAAAAAAAAAAATAACTCCAAAAAACAGATTAGATACATTATTTTATATTAAGCAAATATGGAATTATCGCTTTTTATCATATTCTTTAGCAAAAGGAGAAATAAAACAAAAATACTCCAAGAATTCATTCGGAATTTTATATAGTATAATACAAGTAGTCATTACATTAACTGTTTATTGGGCGATCTTTGGTATAGTTTTAAATGTAGATGCATTTGGAATTCCTTATCCTTTATTTGCTTTACCAGGAATCATTTTTTGGCAATATTTTTCAAACACAATTTCAAGAATAAGTAGCACATTACACGATTCCGAAAACTTAATTTCTAAATTGTATTTTCCTCGAATAAACCTTCTATTATCACGACTGTTAATTAATGTTCCCGAATTGATAATTGGACTTTTGATTTATATCATTCTTCTAATTATATACAGCCAACTCATAAGTTTTTTAATATTATGGGGGTTTCTATTGATTTTTATATTAATTGTGATTACGTTTGGCATTGGACTTTGGATTAGTATGATTTCGCTATATAATAAAAACTTAGGGCAAGTTGTTATACAATTAGTTCAGTTTTGTTTTTTCCTAACCCCTGTTTTTTATCCGGGGACAATAATTCCCAATTCATTTAAAATATTTCTATACTTAAATCCTATTGCTTCAATAATTGAATTTTTCCGCTCTTCACTAATTAGCATATATCCGCACGACAAAATGTTTATATTGGGTATTATTATCGGAACTCTAATGTTACTTTCTGGTTTTTTTATGTTTAAAAAAATGGAAAGAAAAATCACTGATATGTTATAATATGAAAGAAAATGCCATTGTTATTAGTAATCTCTCAAAGAAATACTATATTATTGAGTCAGAAAAACAAGAAAAACGTAATAAAATTAACGTTTTCAATAAATCATCTAGAGAATTTTATGCATTATCAAATATAAATTTAGAGATAAAAAGAGGAGAACTGATAACTATAATCGGCTCTAATGGATCAGGGAAAAGCACTTTGTTGAAATTAATAAGTGAAATCACACCACCTTCGAAAGGCACAATTGAAGTAAACGGTACAATTGCTTCAATTCTAGAAATTGGAATTGGATTTCAACCCGACTTATCTGGGCTTGAAAACATTTATTTATCTGGATATATGTATGGGCTTCGAAAATCAGAAATTACTAAGAATATTGATAGTATTATTGAATTATTTGGGTTCTCAAATTTTATTAACACTCCAGTAAAATATTATTCTTCGGGCATGTATATGAGGTTGGCATTCTCTATAATTATTCACATTAAAGCAGATATCTATTTATTTGATGAGATACTTAGTGTTGGAGATGCCAGTTTTCAATCTATTGCAATTAATAAAATAAAAAAACTAAATTCAAGCGGAGCTACTATTTGTCTTATTTCACATACTCCAAACCTTATCGCTGAAATATCCGACAAAATGCTTTTATTAAACAAATCAGAGCAAATATTATTTAGCAAATCTTCTTTAGCTATTGAAAAATATCACAACCTTTTGTTTAACTCTAATCCGGAAAATAAAAACGATAAACTTACACTAAACAGCCAAGAGTTAAACTCAATTAAAAATCTATTAGAAACTTCAGAAGAATTTCAATTTAACATAGAGGAAATTAAAATATATAACAAAAATGCAACTCAAAATAATATTTATACCGATTTTGAAATAATTATTGAATGTACTTTATCATACGTATCAAATCTTCCACTTCAACTCGGATTGTTAATTAAAGATCAGAATCAAATAATTATTACTTCGTGTGATACCGAATTAAAACCATCAAAATTTTATTCAAAAACAAATGTAATCTATACAATACCGCCATTTTCCTTAAATCCGACATTATACATCTTTGATTATTTAATTTTAAGAAATTCAGAAGTCGCTGTAATATATCCACTTGCCAATCCTCTTACAATTTCATCTAAAATAAAATCCAAAACTCTTGGACCCGCTAATTTAAATATTTCATCTGAAATCCAGAACAAATAACACTTAAATCCAAATTTCTATGAATAGTTTTGTATATGTTGTTTGTGGTAGTATTGAACACATTGAAACACTTAATTTTAGCTTGAAATTTATGAATTATTTCAGTCTGTTTCCTGTTTTGGTTATTACAGACAATAAGCGTAATGAAATTGCCATTGAACATAATACTATTATAAACATTGACACACCTCCAAACTTAGATAACCATCAGGCAAGTATTTATTTAAAAACAAGTATCCACAAATACTTAAATTTTTCTGAAAACAATTCGTATTGCTATATCGACTCTGACGTTATTGCCATAAATTCTGGAATAAACACAATCTTTAATAAATACAAAAGTCCTATTACTTTTGCTAAAGATCACTGTTTAATGAATGAATTTAGTCCGTATGCAATAAATTGCAATTGTCTTTCTGATCAACTCAGAAAAAATAAAAAATTTGGTGAAATAAATGCATTTTTCAAGCAATTATTTGGAGAAAGATATAAAGAAAATAGCCTTGATAGAATCCTCCTTAATGCTGAGTTTGATAAAATGAAAAAGCACTATTATAAAAACTCATTAAACTTACTTGTATACATCCTTAATAGATATGTTATCCCTCAAAAACAGTTTAAATTTAAAAACTATTATTTTGACAAAAAAAAATGTTTTTGGTATACTAAATCGAATGAAATATTTCATTTTGATTATAAACACTTTGAAAAAAAAATACAAGAATCGACAGGTATATTTTTTGATAAAAAAACAAGAGTTTGGAAAGATATAAATAACGAAATCATTTCTCCCCAAACGCCCAACTGTCATCATTTAATAGAGCACATTAGCCAAAAATATCATCAACAAATACCAAGTGACTGGCAACATTGGAATGGAGGTGTTTTTTTATTCAACAAAGAATCTTTTGAATTTTTAGATTTTTGGCATAAAATTACAATTCATGAATTTAATAACTCATACACAAAAACTCGAGATCAGGGAACTTTAGCCGTGAGTGCTTGGAGATTCGGACTTCAACATCACCCAACACTAAGTGATGAATATAATTTTATAACGGAATTTAATAATCCAAAAATATCTTACAAGCACAATTTTGGATTTACAAAAGATGGGTTTATTTCCACCTTTAATCCAAATTTTCTGCATATATTTCACGAATGGGGACACGATGGATGGAGTATTTGGGATTATGTTATGGAGCTTGGAAAGAAAAATAATATACTATAATTGCTTTAATTATTTGAAACAACTACAATATGAAATATAGAATGTTTAAAAACCCTATTTGTAATGCCCCTTTTGTCAGCATGTATTTTAGACCCGATGGCTCCGTAACTCCTTGCTGTTTTAACTCAGAATATATATATGGTAAATACCCTGAAAAATCGGTAAAACAAATTTGGGAAGGAAAAGAAAGAAAGGCTCTCCAAAAAGCAATGTTCAATAATGACTTATCTCACGGTTGCCAAATTTGCAACAGACACATCATTAATAATAATGCAGAAATAGCAGGTTTAAATCAATATAAACACTTAAACATTAATAAAACCCCTTCAAAGTTAGAATTTGAATTATCACATCAATGCAATTTAAACTGTATAATGTGCTTTCAACTTGATGAAAATAGAAATCTTTGTGTTTATGACGACAATTTTGTAGATCAACTAAGTAGTTATTTACAACATGCTGAATTTTTGAGTTTTACGGGAGGAGAACCGTTTATAAATGAACTTTACTTTCAAATATGGGACATTGTTACAAAATCAAATCCGAGTTGTATTAACATCATTCAAACAAATGGAACTATTTGGAATAATCGTATCAAAAATTTATTAGAAAATGGAAGATTTCAAATATCAATTTCACTAGACTCTATAGATGCAACTACTTATGAACAAATCAGAGTCAATGCAAAACTAGAAAACACACTCAAGAACAGCAATAATTTTATGAAATCAATGATGAAGCATGGTGATAATTTAATAATAAATGTATGCCCCATGCGTAATAATGCGTATAATATTACTGATATTATTAAATTCACTACAAGCATTAATTCAAAAATATATTTCAATACAGTTTATAGCCCTCCTAATCTTTCGTTAATAAACCTTTCTTTAGAGAAATTAGAATTAATCCTTCAACATTATTATATTTTTTTAAACGAACGCCCTCACATATCAGAGCAAAACAAAATTAGTTTTTTAGGGTTAATCAATCAGATTAAGTCATTTATTGAAAATTGGGAAATAAGCGAAGAAAAAATGAAGTATAATAAACATTATGCTAAATCATTTCAAACCTTAATAGAAAAAATCAGCATCAACACATCTATAGAAGAAAAGAAGATTTTAGAGCTCAAACTAAATTCAATTTTCGAGAATAAATTATCGGATTTCCCTGTTGTTTATGGAATTAATCTATTATTAAAAAAAAACAACCTAGAATTAAATGCAGATTGGATTCTAAAAAACAACTCTAAGTATATTTGGGGATATTTTATGTGTAGCACCTTGTCTTCAATTCGGCAATAATCAACCTTCTTTAAACCTTGCAATATTTCTCCCAAAGCTTCTGATTGCACTGCTTAACGCATACTGCATCTGGAATCATATTGTTTTGTTTAAGAAAATCAATATAAAACTCAAGCTTATTAAATTGTCCGAGTAAATCAGGAGAACAAATGCAAATTTTAAATCCATGAGCTCTCAATTCACAAAAAATCGCTGGTGTTAAAAAAGACTCCGATGGCCAATCAATCCATACCCAATCAGCTTTCCCTGAAAGCATATAAACGGAATGAACACTCTCAATTTCGGAAAGTCTGGCAGCAAAACGCCTCTCTCCTATTGAAATCAATTTATTAATCATCGAAAAAGTACAGTCTAACAGAAAAAAGTCTTCAATTTGAAATTTCTCCAACAACCTAAGTGCCTCGATTTCCACTCCGTCACTTTTCACATTAATAATGAGGGTGTTTTTATTATAATTTTCAATATATTTTTCAAATAAATCACCTCCACAAAAAGGATCGTGAGCTAAGACTAATTCATTACAATAATCACGAATATCAATTTCAACACCATTTTCATTTGGAACAGATTTTAACTCGCTGATTGTATTTATTCTATGGTTTATTATTTTCATCTCGTTTGATTTCTAAGCAATATTTTATCATTTTTATCGAAAGATTAATTCTTGATAAAAATCCTCTATTCCATTTCGATTTTCCTTCTTGACGTTTTGGAAATTGTACTTCAATACGATGAATGCAGTAGCTATTTTTAATGGCATGATAATACAAACACAAATCAAATCCCCAGTGGATTGGCGGATTAGCAATGTTATTGATAAGTTCTCTGCTAAATAACGTAGGTTGTGAATTTATTTCTTTCAATTTAACTCCTAAAATCAAATTCACCACATATTCCATTCCTCTACTGAAAATTCTGGCAATAATTGATCTTCCACCTCTTACTCCTTTCAGAAAAAAACTGTTTTCCTTATTTTTTTCACTTATCAAAATCGCACTATAAACATCATGTGGGTCTGTTTGCAAATCTGCATGAGTATATACCAAATACTTACCTTCTGCATTCAATATTCCTTGGTAAATTCCGTTTCCATAACCAATATTTTCTTCAACACTTACCCATTTCAGAAAAGAGTATTTCCTGAGCAAATCCGTTTTCATTGATGATGTAGAATCTTTTGAACCATTATTCACCAATATCAGTTCTGCATTGAGATCCATAATAAAATCATTAAATCCTTCCAAAAGTTTAGTAAGATTTCCAGATTCGTTATAACAAGGGATTATTATTGAATAATCAATCATTATTCGGATATAAAAGTTGTTTAACTTCCATTAAATCAGAATTTACCATATTAAATTTACTTTGGTATAAGGAAAAAACTTGTTGTGCTTTATCAAGTTTATCGTGATAATAATAATACATTACATGAGCAGCAGCAATATTGGGTTTTTTTTGGTCACAAGCCAGTTTTAAACAATATTTATAGGCTTGTTCTGCTTCAATTTCATCAATTAAAGTTACATCTGTATGAATGTAATCAATAGGAAGCTCTTTCATTAATTTAAAAACTGTTCCTCCAGATATGGGGATATCGTGAATATGTTTAAAATATTTTCGAAATCTAAAAATCAATAAGTGCACCCATGGCGTTAAATAATGATCAAAGTCCTGATAAACCAGCATTGATTTTTGAGGCATGAGATACGGATAAAATGTTTTAAGTATTTGATGTGTTGTTTCAATGTTTTTCATTGCATCATTAAATAAAAATTCAATTGGTTTATCCAACCAACCTTCATTTAACACATTTCCCTTTGTTTCAATATGAGGCTCATATTGTTTTGTCATTTTAAAAAATAGCCACTTATAATCATCTCCTTGCTCAAAGATGTTTTCATACTCCGTATTAACGACGTGATGATTTAAAGAGTTTTCCCATTTAAACAAATCATAAGCAAAAATTCTTTTGTTTTTATTTGATACTTTTTGATTCTCGGATAAACCCTTTGCCAAAACAAATGTACTTGAGCCAAGCCAAGTTCCTAAATCAACTATTTCGCCAGCTCCAGAATATATTTTTAGGGTATAAAACTGTAAAAATGCCCTTTCATAATCTGAAATCATACCTAATATTTCGGACCTTGATTTCAAATACCGATATTTCTTTAATGTTATTTTATTCCTATTTAGCAACATGTTCAATACCCTTTATAATTATCATCAACGAATGTACGAAATTATTTTCATCTTCCAATTGCTGCCAAAACTCATTGTTTTCATGATTGTATTTACCAGATTCCTTATGTAGTTGATTATAAAACATTTTAGAATCAATATTAAACTTAGCAAATGCACCTTTTTTTTCAATCCAATTAATTTTAGCCACATAGTCATCAACACATTCAACTTTGAACTCACCAAGTTCAGAATATAAGGCTAGGTAGTGTAGCCAACTAACAAAATTCTCATCACACAAATCATCCCAATCTGGTTGTTGATCTAAATTAAATATTTTACTGCTAATCTCGAGACATTCCACCCCTTCACCAACTAATTTTATGGAATTATTTTTTTCAGGTCGGTATAAATATGGATTAATGTAATATCTCAAAACAACACCATTAGAATTCTTTCGAATATCAATTTCATCCACAAACTTCTCGGATGCAGCTATTGATTCAGACCAGTTTCTATCGTCAGAAGTCATCAATTTATTTTGAAATTCAATTTCAGCATTTCCACTATAATTATATGGTATAAGTGACATCTTCACTACTCCTGTCCACGCTTTTGGGATTTTTAATTCAGCTACTGCAAAATGAGTTTTTTGCGAATTATCAGGCAGTGGAAAAATTAATGTTGAACCTTTTGGCATCATGAAAAAAGTTTGTTGATTGTTATCATACTGCTCATAAAATGTATTAAACAAAGAGTTATCACTTCTTGAAGAATACATTTCGGCCATTTTTTTTGAACATGCTGACAAACTATCACAATATGACGATATACTCATCATTTTTAAGGAATTAGTTAGATATCGGGAGTTGTTAGATAGTTGATGAAAATTACATATATTGTCGTTTTCATCATAATATACTACTCCCAAATCAGGATCATACACCTGCCAACGACCATTCACATTCACTTCGGATACGACGTGACCATTAATGCACCACGAACGAGCTTTTATGCCCATATAAACTAAAATATTAGTCATCGCAGCAGATCTAAAACCACATAAACCTCCGCCAGCAGAATTTATTAATAAAACTGGATTATATAACCAGTTATTCTCCGTAATTAAGTCCTTGTGCTTGGTGTATTCAACAATAAATCGCCATACTTTCTCAGCATCAGGCATGTCTTGATAGTGTTGCTTAATAAATAAAACAATTTTATCAATATTATATACTCCAGTATTATTATTTTCAAATGAAAAAACAGCAGTATTATCACCGTTATTTATTATTTCAAAATAGGATTTTTCAGGGTTTTCCGTTCTCAATTCAATAACTTGTGTAGTTGTTT
Organism: Bacteroidales bacterium; assembly: GCA_028683685.1. Taxonomy (GTDB): domain Bacteria; phylum Bacteroidota; class Bacteroidia; order Bacteroidales; family WCHB1-69; genus JAQUGA01. The sequence continues at coordinate 11,255 of JAQUHH010000006.1, read as the reverse complement.
TATCGCAAGAACACAAAACAAATAATAAATATAAAAACACTCTAAAATTCCTATTCATTATAAAAGTTTTTCCAAAATCCAAACTCATAATACTCTTCAAGAGTTCCTAAATGTACATAATTTTTTAATTCAACAACGCCTATTTTTGCATTTAATTTCAATAAATAACTTGCAATATGGTCAACACTACCATTATTCTCGAAATCGAAAGCATTTAAGTTTTTCAAAAGTTTAATATCGGGAAAATAATACAAGCCAGCCAATCCTAATTGTCCCTTTTTTACTAATTTTATACTTATTTCAGTAACATTATTACCAATAAATGAAAATCCAGAATGAGCATTTCCTTGCTTTGTATGAATTAAGCGAAGTTTAAAACCAAATAAAACCATATCATAATTCCTAAATCCATCCAATAAACTCAGATCAAAAAAACCGTAACAATCATTGGATGTAATTAATACATTTTTACACTCAAGCATTTGTGGAAGCGCTTTTAAAAGACTTTCCGACTGTGTTGAAGTTTGTTTCCCTATATTTATATATGAATCTTTTATGTTTAAAAAAGATTGTGTATCATTATTAACTAAGAAAACAACTCGGTCTGATTTATAATTATCTGCTACAAAACGGAACATTGGTTTAGAATGAATAGGCAAGCCCGCTTTATTCATTTCAGAAATATCTTTCATTCGACTGCCGGTTCCACACATCATTTCAAGAATAGGAATATTATTCTCTGGATTTTCAGAATTCATTATTTGATTCCAAACATGAGCATCTTCATATTGTTCAGGAGTACCTAAATGAATAAAAGATTTAATTTCGTATATTAAAACCTTTAATCCACTACCAATCAATTTATTATAAATTACGCTCGGATAATATTCACCCGCAATTTTTTCTTCATTTTCAATTAATGTTCTAATATTTTCTAACATAACACTCGAGTTTGAAAAATAATAGACACCTATCGATAAAGGTTCCAACATCCAATTATCTGTAAAACATCCTTTCTCTTTAATTTCAATAAGTTTCCCATTTTCCACTTTACAAAATGCAGAAAAACTATTTTTATATAAATGGGGATGATAGCCTGTTTGTGTAAAAACAATTCCATCTGGATTTTCAGAATGAATAAAACTATACACATTCGAGAAATCCCATTTCCAAAAAACATCGTTATATACCACAAAACATTTTTGATTTTGAGGTATTTCATCAACTGCTTTCAGTATAGACCAAGCGGGTCCATTTTTATGAGAATCAATAATACAGAAACTAATATTCTTATGATTTTTTAGTATTTTTTTTAAAACACTAAAATGTTCTGAGTCAGTGATTATCCATTTTTTATATTTTTCAGGGAAAGAGTCAATAATATGAAGAAGCATTGGCTTGTCAAAAAACTTCAATCCAGGCTTATAAACTTCATAACCCGCATCTATAAAACGCTGTCCTTTTCCACAACAAGGTATTATTATGTTAAATTCATCCATTTAGCAATTCCTCAATTCGTTTTTCGATATTTTCAATTCCAAATTTTAAAAAGAAAGACCAACCAGCCAAAAATTCAGCACCAGCATTAATACATTTGGGAATAACCTCATCTGACAAACCTCCATCAACTTCTATTGAAATGTTGTATGAGTTAATTTCAGACCAATCTTTCACTTTTTTTATTTTTTCGATGGTTTCATTTCTAAACATCTGCCCGCCTCTTCCAATAGGTACGCCCATAATCAACAAATGATGAATTTGTACCTGCCTCATTTTTTCAAGAAAAACACTTAATTCAAGTGTTTCATCAACTTTAAGAACAAGACCCGGAATCGACCCTAAACCTAATATCTGTTGTGCTCCGTCTTCCCAAGAATCAGCACAATTATATGATTCAGTATGAATGTAAACAATCGATTTTTTAATACTACAAAGTTGATTAACAAGTGATAATCCATTATTCTCGGCAAATGGATTGGTAACCATAAGGTGAAGATGAGTTTGCACATTAGGAAAATATGTTCCAATATAATTGAGCTTCTCAATTCCATCTATGGTTCGTGAAATATATTTCCCATCGGCAATATCAATATGGAAGTGATTAATTCCATGTTGAATTATTTTTGATACAAGACCATTAGAAAAATCATTAAATGGCACTTCTATCATTGATGCTAAATAAACAGCTCTTTGACTTTTTATATTTAATGACTTCTGATTTTTTTCTGCTTTTTGGCATACAATTTCAAAATCATCATCTGATAATATTGCATTATTTTTCCTAAACCATTCAATTTCAATTTGAGTTAAAGGAGAATCAAATCCCGAACGTTCTATTTCATCTAACTGAATAAACAATTGTTTTTTAATATCATCTTTAGAACTTTCGATTGTTTTTCTGTCAAGATTACAAATCTTCAATTTTAATTCATTCTGTTCTAGCCCCATCGAATGCAGTTTTCCTAAAGGCAAACCTTTAGCAATTGCAAATAAGAGTTTCCCCGCGTAATTTATCCGTATGCAATTATAATTTTGCAAATTTGTAATGGATGAAAATGGAGTATAAGAGGTTCCATGAAGGACATTCCCGACAAAACCATATTGCAAAGATATCTTAGAAATTTCATGTGATTTTTCGGGATTTATCTGAACATGAGCTTGATGGTGACGAGTTCCTAATGAAGGGCCAAGCAGGAAATTTATTTCAAAGCCAAGAGATTTAGCTTTTTCATAAAATAACTTTGAAAATTTTGAATAAATTTCCAAAGCTTTTTTGTCCGAAACTTTATTAAAAACTTTTTCATTTCCAATATAAAATTCAAGGTCAAATTCTTTTTGCAGGTTTTCTGAGAATAATCTTAGCAAAAGCTTATTTATTGTTTTGCTTTGAATGTTTTTCAAATCAACTCGTAATAATTCTGATAAATCAATACAAAATGACATAATCCACTGCGATTGAACCGCTTCTTTAATTATCGTGAATGCATCATCAAAATGACCATTTTTAAATGAGGCATGATCAATTCCCAAATTCCATAATGGAAGTTTTTTAGTTGGATTTTCCCTTAAAAACTTAAGCAAGTTTTCCTTAACAGCCTTAGCCATAATCTCAGGCCCATCCAAATTTAAATAACCAGACTTCGCCTTAGTTCCAAGTGCATTTAAACTTGCTTGTATGCCAAATGGAAGTTTTCGAGTTGAAAAAAAATCAAAATATGAAATAATATCAACACTTTGAGGATGAATATCGTATATACTCAAAAAAGGCACTGCTCCTTTTTGAGAGATTGAAAGAGCCAAATAAAACTCCTTTAAACTTAGTGGCAGTGAAGAAATATATGATGACAGATTAACATTACTTGCAAACTCCATATCTGGGAAAAAACCTTTTACGGATTCAGTTAGTTTTATCTTGGTTTTGGAAGAAACTCTTTCATAAAACCTACTCAACTCTTTAAAATTTGTATTTTTATTAAAAGAGAATTTATTGTCGACAAGTCTACACCCATTTTGCTCCAGCTGCTCAACCTCCTCTATAGATAGATTATCGAAATTATCATTAAAATCAAATGCCCTATAATCATCTACAAATCCTCTTAATAAATCAATCATTTTTTTATCGCTTAATTTTTCAGCAAAAAGATAACTTCCAATTTTGACTACTTCATATTCTAATAGTTCCAGAAATTCAATCGTAAATTCTCTCTGTTGTTTATTTTTCAATCTTAGAATATATAAACTAGCATTAAAAACAATTTCCTTCGCAAGATTCCAAACAGATTCTTCATTGTCGTAGAAACAAAATTTAAAAAACTCATTTTCAACTAAAAAAGATGGAATTAAAAACCTGTTCGGAGCTATTACATACGCTTTTGGTTTAGAATAATCAAATGGACTGAAATTTGTAAAATTCGCATCACGAGAAAGGCCATTGCTATCACAAATCAAACCATACATTCTTTTGTTTAAAGTATCAGTAATAACTATTTTAATATGTTGTAAATTTCCAATTACTAAAATTCTTTTATCTTCAATTTTCAATCCATAGTGATACGAAAATGCGTTGCTGTTATCTAAATCGAAAACAGAATACAGTAAGCAATAGTCGGTATTAACAAATGATTTATTTAGGCATTCGCCTAAACCTACCTTTCTATATTGCAGAGCTATGCCCCATAATTGAATAAATTGATTGTGATTTGTTTTTACAATACAAAAAAGTTTGGAGGTAATACTATCGAAACAATTACAGACATAATAATCTGTTTTAGGATTATCCTTAAACAAGCCATTTGGAACCTGTTTTACCACTAGTAATTTCTGATTTTCAAATAAATCATTTTGATAAATGTTTTTAAAAAAACAGATGTTTTTCAAAAAATAATGCCAAAAAGAGGGCATGTCAATCCACTTGAAATAATCATTTGCAACTGATTCTTCACGATAATATCCCACTCTTGAAACTTTTCTTTTTAACAGCACATCTTCCTTTGCTATCAAGAGGTAATTTAAATCAAAATACCTACGCAACAATCTATGATGCGTATAATGTCCCTCCACTATAATAACCATCCCCTTTTCGAGACTCATTTCTGCTATTCCGGTACATTTTCCATCGTCTTCACGATTGTATAATCCTTCAAGTTTTATGGAAATATTATCAAAATCTACATATCTATATTTCTCTACAAAATTCAAAAAAGTTGTTGCTCTTTCAATATTCATATGTTTGTCAGCCTCATACTCAAAAGCTTGTTTTTTAGACAATATATCATCCACCTCTTTTAACCTTTGTTCTCTTTCTATTAAACACCAATCCAATTGATAAATTAATGCAGGTATTTTCATTTGCATGAATAAATCACGAATATTATTAGCAAGTGTTGTTTTTCCTGATGCTGTGGGTCCGTCTATTCCTAAAACACAAAAATTACCATTAAAAGTAATTGACGAAAATATATTTTGTACTAAATTCATTGTTATTTATGAGTTTGCTGGTTAAGTAAATTGTTTCTCAGCAGACATTTATAAATATTTGTCGCCATCTGCTTGTAACCTGTTTCATTACAATGCTGAGATCCCGTATGAACGGGCTCGAAGAGTTCGCTTTTTCGATCTCCATATAAAGAAAAAATGCTATCGTTATTAATAAAAGGAAGCTTCTTGTAATCTGCCGTTTTTTTCCAAATTTCACCAACATTTGCAGCCCAAAAAGAAATTTCCTCAGAATTGGGTGGAGGAGTCAATGGATAGTTCATGCAAATTACTGGAAAACCCTGTCTTACACAAATATCTATAATAGCTGAAATATCCTTTTCTATCCATCTGAAAATTTCTTTCTCTTTGACATTCATAGATCTCTTTTTTTTATGAACAAGAAAAAAATCTTCATGCTGATTTTCTTTTAAAAAATAATATTCGGTTATAATCTTTGAACAACTTAATAGAAAAAGGCTGTCATTACTAATGTAATTTGAATTTCCATTTTTTAAAAAGCCCATACTTTCAAAATAATATTTAACATCCTTCTCCTTTGAATGTGAAAAATCCAAAGAATCTCCCGAATATATTATCTCATAAATATCCTGACATATTTCGGATAAAATATCTTTTTTGAACACAAAAAGAGGGCTTGATTTATGAAATTTAGCACTTTCAATAATAGCTATCCCTAATTGAGAATAATAATTGTCTGGCTGAAGTATGAGCCCCTTCTCAAAGCATTCTTCTGCCTTTAATGGCAAATTTCTTTTTAAATAATAAAAAGCTTTACTATTAAAAAACGAGGTTGTAACAATAGCTTCATCCCTATAGTACTTAGCAAGTGTATTTTCATCCATGATTTTTTCCAAATCGAAAAATACGTGTTCGGGTATTCTGAATTTCTGTGCCATCTTTTGAAATACAGACAAGGCATTAGTACTATCTAGCTTAGCGATATAATATCTATATTTTAAAATCAAAAAATCAGGATAATCAGGGTATTTCAGAATCAAAAAATCAATTGTACGTAGAGTTTTATCAACAACCGTTTTATTTATATGCCCGCCTTCAATTCCCGAATAAAAATAGTCCTCATCAATTTTATTAACACAAACACTTAGTGCATTAAAAACAGAATCATTCATGGAATTTTGAGACGCAGCTATTGCAAAATTTGCAAGTGCAAAATTCCAATTTCTATTTGCTAAAAAATATCTACCTGCATAATAAGTAATATCGAAAAGTGATTTTTTTTGAACAAAATGACGAATTACGGTATTTCTAATCTGATTTTTGAAATCATCAGCTTTTTGCCACATTTCAAACCCGTTTTTTTTATACTCAATATTTTGAATTATCCGCTTAACTAATTTATACGTTCTTATTCTATATAAGAAGCTATCACTTGCCGAGTATCCATAATAATTCCACGAATTAGCCATCCCAAATAACATCACTACAACATCTGGGTTATGTTTTAAAAGCAAATCTTGAATATTTTCAAGCATTTGAGTTGTATTTCCTGCACAAACTCCTGCATTGATTACGCTTGCATCTATTCCATAATTCTGCTCAATGATTGATTTTAGTTGATGGGGATATGATTTGTCAGGGATTGCACCTATTCCATAAGTATATGAATCACCAATACAAAGAATTGTATATCTCCTATCATTTTCACTATGATAAAACAGCCTACTTTCGTCTGAATAGAAAAAACCAAAAATTCGCAAAAAAATCTCAATAAAGAAAAATATAACGATCGTCCAAAATAATAAGCTTGCAACAAAAATACTAATAATTTTAAGAAACTTTCTGTTATCGCGAACATCTTCGGTTCGATTGGATTTTATCTGTCTCCTGTTGAGCAACAAACCAATGAATAAAGGAATAGCTAATAATAAAAAAAACAGAACATCTTGAATTAAAGAAATTGAAAAAAACCATCCAATAAATGAAAAAGTTTTATTCAAAAAAGTATTGTTTTTTAAACTCTTTGGTGGAATTGAAAAAACAATATTATTTTCATACTCAGATGTATCAATTTGATATATCTTCCTTGCTCCATTTTTTTCAATAGTGATATCTGAAACATCAATTTTACGGGGCAAAACGACATAAATTTGATTATAAAAGCCTTCAATAAAAGCATCATTTTTATCAAAAGAAAAAATCACTTCACGACCCATAGGAGTGTATGCAACAATTTTTGCATCTTCGCTTAACAAAGTTGACTGAAACGACACCTTAATATCTCCATACACTTGAATTCGAGAGACAAACCAACATGAAGATACTATCAGAATTACAAGAAAAACTAACGCAACTATAAAAACAATCTTTTTTATTTTCATAACCCTATCTATATTTACCTATTAAGCGAATAGGTTTTATTAATTTCAATGGTTTCAACTCTTTATCTACAAATATAATTGTTTTTGGCTTAATAAACGCATCAAATCTAAAAATGATAAACCTAAAAGTAGGATTAATTGGATTAACAGCTTTATAAATATAAGTTTTATTTTTATCTATTACACATTTTACAGCAAATATTTGTGAGCTTAAATTACTATCGTACTCGGTCATTAATTGAATTATTTCCCATTCTCTAGTCTCAAATCCTAATGAATCGATAGTTATTGTAGTATCCTCCGAAACATAAACATCCGTGATTCTATCAATCCCATATTTAATGCATTCTGATTCACGTGGATAATCATAATAAGGAATATAAAACTCATCAGGGTAATTAAAAACCAAACCAGCATTTTGTCTCCAAACACTATGTTTGGGATTAGAATTAGAAAAAATTGAAAAATCTGAAACGCTAATTATGTTGAATATTATAAAAGACACCAATATCAAAATAAGCAATCTAACAACAATTTTACTAGTACTTTTAATCAAGCAAATAATAAAACATCCTGTTGACGAAATTATCGGCAAAAAAACCAATAGTAAATATCGATGAGGAGATGGCAAATAACCAGATCTAAGCATTTCAATTAAATTATAACTTAGTATATTATGTGAATTCTCTTCTAACTGGGGTAGAGAAACAGTTTTAACAAACAAAATACTTGAAATAATAGCAATAAGATATCCTGACAAAATAAATAGTTCGACTTTAGTTTTATATTTAAAAACTCTTAACATTAACCAAGCGTTAATAAAAATCATCAAAATAACCGTAAAAATATTGATGCAAATATTTATTGTAGGGACAGAAGTATAATATGGAAAAAACAATTTAACAAACACCCTTATGAAAACAAAAATCCCATATTTTAAACTTGCAATAATTGAAAGATGATCGAGCCTATACGCATTGTTGTAGTGAGTTCCTAATTGACTAACATGTGTTATAACTGGCATATCATAAAACGAAAATGATATATAAAACTGTATTATAATTGCAATTAATAATACACCAAACCCCAAAAATGTTTTCCAATGCTTACTGTAATAAGCGTGAATTAATTTTAACACAATAAACAAAGCATAAACAATAAAAATCGGTTTTGACAATATAAATAACACGAAAATCAATACAATAGCAATTTGATTTTTCAAAGAAAGATTTTCAAAATTCAAAAACAAAACTGGCCAAAAAATTAATGCAGCAATAAAAGGAATATCAAATAAAGCAAAAGATCTGCCTAATAAAAAAACTAAAAAAGGACTAATAATACTAATTAAAAACCTGTTTAAATCATTTCTCATGATTTCTCTAAAGATTTTCAAATTAAAAGAGGAGTACAACGAAACAATACTAATTAAAACAAACATTTGAAGAACTTCAGGAAAATAAAGTTTAAATTGAAAAACTTTCAGAACAATAAACGATATAAAGTTTTGAAAAAAATTCAAATAATTGGCATCAGGCGTTAGAAATTGGTCAATCATATTATTTTGAAATGCCTTGACAAAGAACTTTGATATATCATCCCTAAAATGTAAACCATAAATGTAATAACTCGGGAATAATATCAAATAAAAAGAAATAAAAATTATCAAAAAAGAGAACCAGAAATAAATGTTTGATTTTAAAGATTTTCGAAAAAAAACAAAAAATATCGGAATATAAAAAAGAGCTATTGAAACAAACAATATATCAAAAAAATTCAAACTCAAAAAAACAGAAAGCGATGAATCATAAAGCACATAAATTCCTCCTGGAATCATAGCAAAAATTGCAGGAATAAAAACTTTAAAATTATTTATTTTAATAAATGATAGAATCATCTTCAGCGATGATATAATTTTTTTCTTGTTTTTTTTTCTTTTATTATATAAAAGAATTGCAGAATATATTAATGAGAAAAACAATAGAATAGATAAAAAAACAGACACCCCGATTTGAAAGATTTTATCTTTACTAATCACAAAAAAAACAATTAGCTTTTGAAAGTACGAAAATCCTGAAGGCTTAACTCGATAAAGACAATCCCTAACATCCACCAACTCAAGCTTCGTATCAGTCCCTAAAAAACTTTGAGTTACAAATTGATTTTTCTTAAGATTTTCGATTTTAATTTCCTTAAAATAACCGTAATAAATTGAATCCTGAATAATTTTAGTGCGATTTAAAGGCGTAACAATATGAATTTTAATATCTACTGAATCTGCATTTGCCACATTTATACTGCCAGCAAAATTAATATTCACTGAATAAAATCCAATAAAGATAAATAAAGCTAAACAAACTCCAAGTAGGCTCATAATTGACCATCTTTTAAACTTTCTGTTTTTGAAATTTATTTGCATTAATTAACGTTTGATTATAAATAGTACTTATCCGTGTTCAAAATTACTTCAAAATCCTTTCCTTTTCATAAACAACCCAAATATGTGTATTAAGTTTAACATTTTCAAGGTTTTTATTTTTAAAAACTATGCTGTCGGAATTGCAAGCAAAATTCGATTTAAAAATAATAAAACGACAATCATTATTTGGTTGATAATAAGGTTTCAAAACATTTTTGATTAAATGATTATGATAAAGTTCTACAAAAAAAGGAATGTTTTCATCTGATTCTTCTGATTTATTTAAAACGATAATAGTATTAATTTTACTTGGAGTTATCATTTTAAAAGTTGATTCCTTTTTTGGTAGCACGTCCAATGCTACTTCTAATCCGTCAGTAGAAATATTCTGTTTATACGCTGGGTAAAAAATTATCGGAACATAATGTTCTTTATGCTTAAGTAAGGGGACTATTTTTCTCCATTCGTCACTCCATCTATCATTTTGTATCAATTGCCAAAATTCAGGATACATTAATGCTCCTTGATTAAATACCATTCCATTAAAAAATAAAATCAGAAAAATCAAGTAACTAAAGTTATTTTTAAACTTAAAGTTGTTTTTTTTCAAATACCTATAGCTTAAAAAAGCAATAAATGGAATAACAGACACTATTATTAATGTATGCACTCCAATGGTATAACGTATTTGATTAAGTTTAACATGATTGATAAATTGCAACAAGTTTTTAAATTCGACAACATCTTGGGCAGAAAGGGTATATACATAAAACAAAGAGGATGACAATGCTGTAACACTACATGCTATAAACCATAAAGCAATTGATTTCTTGTTTTCATAAAAAATTATCTTAAAACACTTATATATTAAAAACAAAAATAATAAAAGAGACAAGCCCAATGCCACTAAATAAAAGCTACTATTCGATTTGATGAAAGGGAATAATACATTCGAATATGATTTAATGAAATATATAGTTGTAAATAATAATTTTTCAAATAAGCCCATAGTATTTATTGAATACGAAGAAATTGCTGTGTTGATTGTGTTTTCTAAACTTGTTAAACTATTATAGCAGTATAAAGCTTGAATTACAATTGCAAAAGTGCAAAACACAGAAAACCATTGTGCTTTAATATTTTTCTGCTTCCAAAAGAGGAATATGCTAAAAGCAAAAACTGGCAACAATACTACAGAGTGAGCTTTTGACAAAATTAAAATGCAATTAAACAAAGCAAAAAATGCAACTTGGAATGAGTTCATCCTTACAATGGTAAAAAGTGAAATTATTGCAAACAGAATTCCATAATATGACACATCCGTAATTGGAAGAGGAAACAATGCACCGGGCGTTAATGAAAAAACATGGAAAATAGAAATTATTATAACAAAAACAAATCCCAATTTTCTGTCTACCCACAAAAAAGATAACTCTTTTTTTAGTAAGCTTGACATAATAAATGAATAAATTACCAATGCAAATAAAGATGTAATTGCAATA
>JAQUHH010000186.1 GCA_028683685.1 Bacteroidales bacterium | reverse complement strand
GAGTTTTTTATTTGAGTACATAAATATTATTCCATAAATTCGCAGTTGGATAAATATAATATATAACATAAAACAAACTGTAAATGAAAATTTTGGTATTAAATTGCGGCAGTTCATCCATCAAGTATCAACTTTTGGACATGGAGGACAATGCAAAGCTTTTAGCAAAAGGTCTTGTGGAGCGTATTGGGCTTGAAATGGGAGAGTTTACTCACAAACCAGTAGGAAAAGAAAAATATTACATTCAAGCCCCAATGCCCGATCATGAAACAGGTATTAATGCTATTTTAGAAGCCTTAACGGATGCCGAACACGGTGTTATTGAAAATGTTGAGGAAATTAAAGCATGTGGTCACAGAGTTGCTCACGGTGGTGAATATTTCCCCGTAAGTGCAATCGTAGACGAAGATGTGAAGAAAAAAATCAACGAATTATGCGAGTTGGCACCTCTTCATAATCCAGCCAACCTAAAAGGGATTTTGGTAATGGAGAAATTATTGCCAGGCATGCCTCAAGTTGCCGTCTTTGATACGTCTTTCCACCAAACAATGCCCCCGGAAGCATTTTTATATGCCATTCCTTACGATTATTACCAAGTGCATAAAGTACGTCGCTATGGTTTTCATGGAACCAGTCATAAATTTGTTGCTGCAAAAGGAGCAAAAATGATTGATAAAAATTGGGAAGATTTAAAAATAATCACTTGTCACCTAGGAAATGGAGGCTCTATTGCTGCCATTAAAAATGGTAAATCAATCGATACATCCATGGGTTTCACCCCCGTTGAAGGTTTAATGATGGGAACACGCTCTGGTGACTTAGACATTGGTGCTTTGTTGTACATTGCTGAAAATGAAAAATTGGATATCAAAGGAATGAATAATTTGGTAAACAAACGTTCAGGATTGTGCGGTATATCAGGCGTTGGTTCGGATATGAGAGACATTGAAGCGGAAGCCGAAAAAGGAAATCAAAGAGCTCAATATTCATTGGATATGTTTGCTTATAAAGTAAAAAAATACATTGGTGCATATGCTGCATCCTTAGGTGGAGTAGATTTGATTATTTTTACTGGCGGCATTGGCGAAAATGCTCGCAACATCCGTTATGATGTTTGTAAAGATTTAGCTTTCTTAGGAGTTGATTTTGATGAAAAGAAAAATGAAGAAATTATAGGAACCGATGCCATTTTGACCAAAGATGGTTCCAAAACAAAAGTTCTCGTGGTTACAACCGATGAAGAGTTTGTAATTGCAAATGATACCTATAAACTGGTAAAATAATTTTCAACATCAGCAAGAAAAAAAATTTTCTTGCTGATGTTTTTTTTTTGAATGTTTTTTTATCGTTTTCATCGCCCATCTCAATCGCAAGAGGAACACAAAAAGGGAGTTTTCTGGCAGATATTATGCAATATATCCTGTTTCAGATAAAAAAGCAGACTTGGGTTTGTTTTTCAATTATTGCGATTGTTAATTTTAAAAACTTTCTTATCTTTACCAAAATTAAATATTTAGAAACACTGCTTCATTAAAACATTGGATGAATATATGAATGCTAAAATTAAAAATATTTATTATTATCTGCCTAAGCGATTGGTGACAAATAAAGATTTGATAGCCGAAAATCCAATGTGGGACTTGTCTTCTGTTGCCAAAAATACGGGTGTAGAGCAACGCTATTTTGCAGAAGAAGGCGAAACAGCACTGGACTTGTCTGTAGGTGCTTGTAAAAAGTTTTTCAAAGAATCGGGAGTGGAGCCACTTCAAATTGATTGCATTTTATATTGCTCTCAAACACACGATTATGTGATGCCCGGAAATTCTGCATTGTTGCATCGCCATTTCGATTTTCGAATGGATGTTATGGCTTTTGATATTACTTTGGCTTGTTCTGGTTATGTTTATGCACTGACTATTGCCAAATCATTAATTGCTTCTTCGGTGGTTAGAAATGTGATAATTGTTACGGCAGATACTTATTCCAAACTCATTCATAAACGCGATCGTTCTACTCGTTCTCTTTTTGGCGATGCTGCAAGCGTCACCTATTTGGTGGCTTGCAACGACGAACAGGGCATTATTGCACAGTCTCTTGCGACGGAAGGGAAGTTTTATAAAAAATTCTATGTCCCCGCTGGTGGCTTTAGAAATCCTAAATCTGAATCCACTTCGCAAGATTATATAGATAATGCAGGAAACATGCGTTCGGATGAAAATATTTTGATGGACGGTGTGGGTATTTGGAATTTTATTCGCTCAAAAGTGCCTGAACATTTGTTTAATTTTTTAGACAGTCGGCAATTGAAAATTAAAGATATCGACCTCTTTGTGTTTCATCAAGCCAGTGCCTTAACTCTTGATTCACTCCAAAAAGCTCTCAAAATTCCCGATGAAAGGATGTTCAGAAATATACATAAATATGGAAATACGGTGTCCTCTTCTATTCCTCTTGCGCTTTCCGAAGCCATCCATGAGGGATATATTATGAAAGGAAATCTAATTTTAGTATCGGGTTTTGGTGTGGGATTGTCGTATGGTTCAGCACTTATTCAATTTTGATGAGCACTCAATTAATTCATATTATCATCGATGAAAAAACGCCTCGATTGGAGTATGTACTTGATTTTATGTTTAATCAAGTGTTGCAAACCCCTTTTCAACTCCATTTAAGTCAAAGTGATGATATTCCGTCAGAAAATGTAATCTATTACGGAAAGAACAATTCCTCTCATAAAATATGGATAAAAGCGCACTCTTTATTGTTTGCTCGTGGTGCTGATTTTGTAAAGTTTAAAACTGTTAATTATCAGCTTTTTAAATATCCTTTTGAAGTAGAAAATGGGGGAGTTCTCCCCTTTGATCCTTTTGCCATTGCATTTTATTTTCTATCTCAGTATGAAGAACAAACGGATATAATTACTTTGGATAATCATCAACGTTTTTGTGTCGCTGATTCTCAAATTGCTCCTTATATTCACTTTCCAATGGTTGATACTGTGTGTAAGATTTTGAAAATAAGTTTGATGGATTTGGGAATTGTATTTGGTAAACAAGAAAATAGATTTTCATTCCTTCCTACTTTTGATATAGATATTGCATTTGCTCATCAAGCAAAATCTTTGACTAGACATATTTTGGGAACTGCTAAACTGGGAGTGAATTTTAAATTTAATGAAGTTGCTGAACGCCTTCGAGTTTGGATGGGATTAAGTTCTGATCCGTATAATATTTTTGATGACTTGCTTGAAGTTTTTGAACAACTTCAGGTAAAGGCTCTGTTTTTTGCTCTATTGGCAGAAAATGGAAAATACAACAACAATAATTCAAAATCTTCTCCTTTGTTTCAAAATTTATTGAATAATTTGAATCACAAACATCAGGTTTATCTGCATAGTTCGTATCATACGATGGATGAATCGGCATTATTAGTAGAAGAAAAAAATGTTTTAGAAGGGATTTTAAATGCAGAAATAAAATCAAATAGGCAGCATTTTTTACGTTTTTCATTGCCTGAATATTGGAATGTTTTAATTGAAAATAATATTTCTGATGATTATTCGCAAGGGTTTCATGATAATTGGGGATATCGTTGTGGTACTTCATACTCTCATCAGGCATATGATGTGAAAAATGAAAGAGTTTTGCCATTGATGGTGCATCCTTTTACGTTTATGGATTCGGCATTAATAAAATTATGTAAGGATGATGTAGTATTGGTTCATGAAAAAATGATTGATATTATTTTGGATGCAAAAAAAGATGGAATTCCGTGCATCGGTGTATGGCATAATTATGCTATGCCGAAAGGGAGTTTGTATCTGGAAAATTTTATAGATGTTTTAAAATATGCTTGTTTATGAATATAAAATATGTAGAAAATAAGCATATAAATAAGAAAAAATGGGATGCATGTGTGCAAAATTCAATTAATGTCCGAATTTATGCTTCTTCTTGGTTTTTAGAAATGGTTTCGGAGGATTGGGATGCATTAATTTTAAATGATTATGAGGCAGTTATGCCACTTCCTTTCCGGAAGAAAAAGGCTTTGAAATATGTGTATCCTCCTTTTTTTGCTTCGCAAATGGGCATTTTTTCCAAAACAGTTATGTCTGGACTTATGATTGAGGAATTTTTGAAAGCAATACCTTCTCGTTTTTTTGTGGTTGAGATGAGATTAAATTCGCAAATGAAATTGGAAGGAGAATTGGTTTTAGAAAATTCTCGAACATTTTTGCTCGATTTGGTTGAACCGTACGATCAATTAAGGGCTCGTTATTCCAAAAATACAAAAAGGAATATTAAAAAAGCTGAAAATGCAGGTTTGACCATCATGAAATCGGGTTCGGTTGTTGATATTATTTGGCTTTTTATAAGAAATAAAGCTTCTGATAATGCCAATTTCGAGGAACGAGATTATGTTCGTTTAGAACGTTTGGTAAATATTTTTTTATCCCTAAAAATGGGTGAGCTTTGGATGGTTTATGATGCGCAGAATACTTTGCAAGCAGGTGCTTTTTTTATCCATTATCTTGATTATTCTGCTTTTTTGTTTTCTGGACGAGGTGCAGATTCGGGAGATAATGGTGCCATGCACTTTTTGATTAATGAATATATTAAGGAAAATTCAGGGAAGAACATCGTTTTTGATTTTTGTGGTTCTAATGATGATAATTTAGCTCGATTTTATGCCAGTTTTGGAGCAATTCCTTCCTATTATCAGGTGATGCAATATTTTCCTAGAAATTCATTGCTGAGAAAAATTCAGTATAAATTGTATAAATGGTTAAAAAGTAAATTTTAATTTGTAGTTACAAGAGATATTTTAGTATTTTTGAGGTATATAACTAATCCGACACACTTATGGTAATAAATTTAGGAGCAAATAACACAATTTTAAATTCGTTTTTATCCGAAATCAGATGTGCAAAAGTACAGGAAGATAGAATGCGTTTTCGTAGAAATATGGAACGTTTGGGAGAAATTTTTGCGTATGAAATTAGCAAGACATTTGAGTATAAAACAATTGATGTAGATACTCCATTGGGCGAAGCCAGTATGTCGGTTATTGCAGAACAGCCCGTTTTAGGAACGATATTAAGAGCAGGTTTACCTCTGCATCAAGGGGTTTTAAATTATTTTGATAAGTCGGAAAATGCTTTTATTTCTGCTTTTCGTCGTCATTATA
>JAQUHH010000185.1 GCA_028683685.1 Bacteroidales bacterium | reverse complement strand
GAATTTGCTATTGATTTTTAATGCCATTAATTATAAAAGAATTCATATATGAATTCAATAACACCAAAGCCATTTTCAAAAGTTCCTCAAATGAATTAAAAATAATTCTGCACAAGCTCTAGCATCGCTCAGGGCATCGTGGTGGTTTAAATGAATTTTATAATGACTGCAAAGCGAAGCCAAATTGCTTTTAAAGATTCGGTACGTGCAATATTTTTCATAATCTGGAACGGGCATTCCATAATATTCAAGAGTCTTATTAAGAACTGGAAAATCAAAGGAAAGACCATTGTGGGCAACTACATTTTGGCATTTGATAAAAGGTTCTATTTTATTCCAAATTTTATCAAAAGTGGGTGCATTGGCGGTTTGTCTTGGAGTAATTCCATGAATGTCAATAAACCGACTCCAATAATAATTATCGGGCGGTTGTACCAAAATATTTACTTCTTCAATTATTTTGCCGTACTCAACTCTCACAAGTCCAACCTGACAAATGCTCGTACGAGCGCCTTGTGCGGTTTCAAAATCGATGGCTGTAAAATTTTCTATCATTATTTTTGTAATTGTTTAAACCTACAAATTTTCTATTCTATTTTGATTTGTAAAATTAAGTTATATTCCAGTCAAAGTGTGACATAGTCCGTTTTTTTATTCATCATCCTCTTCTTCATCCATCATCAATGATGCATCCGCAATTTCGGGCAGTATATTTTTCGTTTCGGCTTCGCTGAGTGTCTCCACACCTTTAAGTTTTCGTTGAATGGCTCGCGTTCGTTTATCCATCACTTCATCCAGTTGATTTAATCCAGTTTGGAAGTTTTTTTGAGCTTTTTCCATCATTCCAAATCCATCAATTTTACAGTCAATATTATGATCTCCGTCTGTCAAGCGAATATTTTTCACTTTTGTTCCAGATTTAATGGGCTTTGGGGCTCCTTTGACGGGCAAATTTTTGATAATAATCACCGAATCGCCATTGACCAACTCATTTCCATTTGAATCAAGTACTTTTAAAACATTTTCGTCCCCAACTTCATCAGGATTCCATTCGTGGCTGCATTCAGGACAAGCAAAAATTTCATTTCCCAATGAATATCCGTATAAGGACTTGCATTTTGGGCAGGGTTTCATATTTTGCATTTTATTCAGAATAAGGCTCTCCAGCTTCATTTCGTCTAATTACTATTTCTTTTGTTATATATGGCCTTAAAGCATGTTCGTCTTCAAATAATTGAAATTGAAAAATCAATTTTTTAGGATAAATAATCAATTCTGTAGATATTCCATTTTCAAAATCGTCCGAAATTGCTATTGGAAAAAAGCGATCGTACGTTTTATAGTTAGAAACTGCCAATTTTGAAAGTGTATCTGGGAATTTGTCTAAAACACTTTTCGATAAATCTAGTTGTTGTATCATGGGGTTACCATTAAAATGTCTATCCCCAGGAAGCTCAATATATCTTCCAATTTCAATTAAATCACTCTTTTTATCATTCGCTTTAATTTCCTTCTTTTTGTCAGAGTCATGATGTGTTTTATTATTAATTAGCGTGTCCATTATTTTATTGTTTGCAAATAGAGTAGTATCCTGATTGCTTACTAATTTTGATTCGTTACTTGAGGAAATACTATCATTCGGATTCTCTGATTCAAAATTTTGAGTTGAAGTATTGCAACTCGATAGTAAAATTAAAAACATTCCTATTAAAATGGGTTGCATCATCTTCTTTATGTTATAAATGTTAAGCTTCTTTAATCTCATGGGTGATTTCACAATTACTTTTGTGATTTGCCCTTCACAAAGTTAATCAATTATTTTATTCGTATTTTATAAAACCATCTACATCTTTTATTACTTGAAGAATCGTATGAGATGAAATGTAGAATGTAATTTCTCTTGGATTTTTTTATTTCACTTAAGAATTTCTTCTATTAATATTGCTTTACAGACTCTTGAAATATATTTTTACATTTTAATAAGCATTAAAGTCAGAATATAAAAAGCGGATAATCAATTAATTGTGTGTTTAATTAATGGATTTAAAAAAAATAAACCTCAATTCCGGAAATGGATAAAGAGAAACCATTATTTTTGCAACAAAAAATTAAATAAATTTAATATTATGTATCGAAAAACAATTATCATGACCATCATTGCGATGACACTTCTCTCTTCTTGTAAGCAGAAAGGAAAAGAAGAAGCTGTTGAAACCAAGCAAACCGAAGATTTTAAATTTTTGGTTGAACAGTTTGCCGACTTACGCATCATGCGTTATCAAGTCACCGGTTTTGAAGAACTTAGCTTACAACAAAAAGAGTTAGTATACTATCTAAGTGAAGCTGCTTTATGCGGACGCGACATCTTTTTTGACCAAAACTACAAATATAATTTATTAATTAGAAATACTTTAGATAATATTGTTGAGAATTACACTGGCGACAAAACATCCAAAGACTACGAAAACTTTTTAATTTATACCAAGCGAGTTTGGTTTTCAAATGGGATTCACCATCACTACTCCTCTGAAAAGTTTTTCCCTGAAATTAGTCAAGAGTATTTTGCTGAATTGGTGAAAAACTCAAAAAATGCGAAGTTTTCATTGATGGAAGGCGAAAATATCGATCAATTTATTGGTAGAGTTTCTCCCTATATTTTCGACCCAAATGTGGCTCCCAAAAAAGTAGTTCAAGACGACGGAGTTGATTTGGTTAAAAATTCCGCTGTCAATTTTTATGAAGGGGTAACACAAAAAGAGGTAGAAGCGTATTATGCAAAACTTCGCAACCCAAAAGATTCAAAACCCATCTCTTTGGGATTGAATTCTAAACTTGTAAAAAAAGACGGAAAAGTAACCGAATTGGTTTATTCTGAAAACGGTTTGTATGGTGAAGCCATTACAAAAATCATTTATTGGTTAGACAAAGCTGCTGGAGTAGCCGAAAACGCCCAACAAAAAGCACACATTGAAAAACTTATTGAATATTATAAAACTGGAGATTTAAGAACATGGGATGCGTATAATGTTTTATGGGTGGAAGATGTTTCATCGCACACCGATTTTGTAAATGGTTTTATCGAAACCTATGATGATCCTATGGGCATGAAAGCCACTTGGGAATCAGTTGTAAATTTTAAAGATATAGAAGCAACCAAAAGAACGGAAATTATCAGTAGCAATGCACAATGGTTTGAAGACCATTCGCCAGTAGATCCAAAATTTAAGAAAAAAAAGGTCAAAGGTGTCACTGCCAAAGTAATTACCGTGGCTCAATTGGGCGGTGCTTGTTACCCCACTACTCCCATTGGAATAAATTTACCAAATGCAAATTGGATTCGCAAAGATCATGGTTCTAAATCAGTTACCATGGAAAACATCACTTATGCATATGCTCAAGCATCCTTAGGTGGTGGTGTTTTGGAAGAATTTTGTTATTCTGAAGCTGAAATTGAATTAAGCAAAAAACATGGTGCTTTGGCTGATAATTTACATACCGATATGCACGAATGTTTGGGACATGGCTCTGGTCAGTTGCTTCCAGGTGTTTCCGACGATGCTTTGAAAAACTACAGTTCTCCATTGGAAGAATGTAGGGCTGACTTATTTGCTCTCTATTTTATGATGGACAACAAAATGATTGAATTGGGTTTAATGGAAAGCTTAGATGTTGCCAAAGTAGCCTATGACAAATATATCCGCAATGGTATTATGATGCAATTAACCCGTATTGAATTGGGTAAAAATATCGAACAAGCACACATGCGTAATCGTGCTATTATCGCTAGATGGTGCTATGAAAAAGGAAAAGATGAAAATGTTATTGAGAAAAAAACAAAAGATGGTAAAACTTATTTTGTAATCAATGATTATGAAAAAATACGAGAACTATTTGGTGTTCTTTTATCTGAAATTCAACGTATTAAATCAACAGGAGATTTTAATGCAGGAAAAGAATTGGTTGAAAACTATGGTGTAAAAATTGATCCAGAATTTCATAAAGAAATTTTGGAGCGTTATTCCAAACTAAAAGTGGCTCCCTACGGAGGTTTTATAAATCCTCAATTTGTTCCTGTAGAAAAAGATGGAAAAATCGTAGATATTAAAGTTGAATATCCTGATGATTTCACAAAACAGATGTTGGATTATTCTAAAAAATATTCATTCCTACCGATTAAAAATAACTAAGATTATTTTTCTTGTAAAAAAAGAGTTCAGAAACCTGAACTCTTTTTTTGTGATATATCGCCATATTAGTAGCCAAAAGAGCATAAAAATGGACATTATTAAGGAAGCACAATAATTTCAGAACAGACATGTTTTTAACTCATCATTAACAAGCCTGAGTCATTAAATAATTCTAATTTTGTTTTTTCAAAAAAATCATGCTATTGAAAAAGATATTGGTCATACAAACTGCTTCTATTGGTGATGTTATTCTAATGACATCCGTTTTGGAAAAACTGAATCAAAAATTTCCTGAATCAAAGATTGATATTCTTATAAAAAAAGAGAACTCCTCCCTATTCACCCAGCATCCATTTATTTCGAGTCTGCTTTTATTTGATAAAAACGAAAACAAATATAAAAACATCCTAAAGCTAATCTTTCAAATTCGGGATGAAAAATATGATTTGGTTGTCAATCTTCAACGTTTTTTCAGTTCAGGCTTGATTACTGTTTTTAGCGGAGCCAAGCAAACCAGAGGATTTAAGAAAAATCCTTTATCCATATTTTTCAGCAAACGATTTAATCATTCCATTTCACTTCATTCAAAACTTCATGAAATAGAACGTAATCACAATATAATCAAAGACATAACAAATTCAACAGCAGCTAAATGTAAATTGTATCCTTCTCAACATGATTATGCAAAAACATCGGAATTTAAAACTCAAAAGTACATTTGTATTGCTCCGGGTTCTCTCTGGCAAACCAAACAATTTCCAAAAGAACAGTGGATTGCATTTACATCTCAAGTCAAAACCGATACTCTAATTTATTATATTGGAGGTAAAAATGAATTTGAATTATCGGAGGAAATCAGTCAAGAATCCAAACACCAAAACTCCATTAATCTCTGTGGAAAATTTACTTTGCTCGAAACCACAGCATTGATGGAACATGCGTATATGAATTTCACCAATGATTCTGCTCCACTTCATTTAGCATCATCGGTAAACGCCCCTGTTGTAGCTATTTTTTGTTCTAC
>JAQUHH010000184.1 GCA_028683685.1 Bacteroidales bacterium | reverse complement strand
TTCCTTCCGTTTGACTGGCTATATCTATTTTCCAATTCTTTGTTTCACAGAAATGAACATACATTCTAAATAAATCTCCAGCAAAAATCGATGCTTCATCGCCACCCGTTCCCGCTCGTATTTCAATAATGGCGTTTTTACCATCTTGAGGATCGGATGGCAACAATAGCAATCGGATTTCCTCATCTAAAGCATCTTTGCGTTCAATAAGTTCGTCCAATTCCGATTTTGCCATTTCTCTGAACTCTTCGTCTTTTTCTGTAGCTAATACCTCTTTGGCATTTTTAATATTGCCAATGATATTTTTATATTCTTTATATGCATCTACTACTGGAATTAAATCTTTGTAATCCTTGTTGAGTTTAACATACAACTTCATGTTAGAAATAATATCAGGATCCGTGATTTTTTCACCAATCTCAATCCATCTGTTGTGAATCACTTGTAATTTTTCGAAAATAGTATCCATATTGCTTTTATTCAGCGTTTTTTGAGTGACAAAAATACAAAAAAAAATAGTACCCTTGAGCAGATTTATAAAAGGGATGCCAAAAACAAGTTTTTTAAAAATGATTTATTTATGTTTCGGTGGCTTCGTCTTCAAAATAATAAAAGTATAAAATTATTATTTATGTGATTTTTTTTAGCACAAAACAATTGATTATCAATTATATAAAACTCAACAAATGTTTTATTAATAATATATTTTTTGAAAATTTAATCTGCTTCAAAATTATTCTTTAAAGCAAAAATATCCGGCTCCAATGTCTACTTTAAAAGAATCAAGCAAGTTTGCTTGTGAGGAATAACGATATACTACAGAATTTTTTACATAATCTTTGGCATCGGAAATGTAAATATTCCCATTGCTTGGATGAATTCCCAATCCAAAAAATAAGCGTCCATTTTCTTGAATTAGAGCTGTTTGTGGCAATGAATTGTCATTTATTGACATTTGACAAACTCCCGAAGAAGGATGCAAAACACCCCAACCACCGTTGAGATAATAAAGCGTATCTCTTCCTTGTGAAATTTGCAATCGAGTGGGTGATAAATCTTTGTTTTCAAATGTAAAGACAGCTTCTATACTCATATCTTCGGGATTGATTCGGCTTAATGCTGCATTTTCCCAACCGTATGCTAAACCATTAAATCCTCCGTCTGACAAAACCCACAATTTATTGTTTTTGTCGAAAACCATACTGTTTGGTTGAATTACTACTTCTACAGAATCTATTACTTTATCAATTCTGCTGTCAATTTTATAAATTTTATTTCCAAATGACCAACTGCTGACGAAAATGAAATCTTCACTTTTACAAATTGCTTCTGTTGTGGCTCCAATATGAATATTGCCTTTGATGATAAATTGGCTTGGATCAATAATGGAGATGTAATGACTCGAATAATCAGAAACGTAGGCTTTTGTATTGGAAATTATTTCTAAATATCGCGGCGATGGTAAGTTACTTATGCTTGCAATATATTTGAATGTTGTTGTGTTTAATACCATTATTTTTCCTGAATTATTAATTACGATAAATCCGTAATTGCCAAAAATTTTCATCGATTGGCAAACATCTCCTAAAGGAAATCCATTGGCATTATAAAACACTTCATTGCTTATTTTTTTTGTATTTGTGTTGAAAAAAGAGAGGGAGGAATTTCCACTCATAAAATTACCTTCATTACAAATAAAAACTCCCTTGTCTTCTTGATATTCTTTTACGGGTGGTTCCTCTTTTCGGCAGGAAACAAGAAAAACAATAAAGAATACAAAGAAAAATTGAGTCGGTTTTTTCATAATATAGTTTTAGAAATTTATTTTTAGAGTGAGCGAATAGTTTCTTTTGGGCATGGCTCTCCATAAAATGGCTTGGTAATCAGTATTTAGTAAATTATTGATTTTCAGTTCTATATCTGATGACCATTGTTTGAATATCCACTTTTTAGAAAATCCAATATTATGAAGATTATACCATGGCAAAAAGTGCCGTTCATCGTTTTCATTTCCAGAAGTGAATCTTTTTCCGATAAAATTATAGGCATAATTTAGTTGATAGCCGCTGTAAACAAAATTCACAAAGGCATTTGCTTTGTTTTCGGGAATGTAGATTAATTGATCGCCAAGTGATTTTATATGATCTAAATCGGTTTCAATATTTTCTGTTTTTGTAAAGGAGTAATTTGCAAAGAAAACCACATTTAATTTTTTGAAATTTGTTTTGATTTCAGTTTTAGTTTCTAGGCCTCTGGCGAAAACTTCTTGTATGTTTTGAGCAGTCCAATAGCGGAATTCGCTGGGTTGCCAAACAATCCAATTATCGACCAAGGAGGCATAAAAAGAAGAAGATATTTGATAAAATAGTACACTGTTTTGCTTGTTTGAGTATGATAATTCTACATCTGCCGAAATTGCTTTTTCAGATTTTAAATCTGGATTTCCGCCGGGTTCCCAATACATGTCGTTGAGACTGGCTTGGTGATAATTTGAGGAAAGATTGGTTTTGATAATAAATCTCTTGAAAAATAAGTTGTTTATTTCCATTCCAATAGCTGGCATAAATGGTGTTAATTTATTATCTATCATCTCTTTACGAGCAAGAATGTAAAAGGAAGTAGATTCTCTATGAGTATAAAAAAGAGCCAAACTGCTTCCCAAAGTATTTCGTTTAGGATTAAAACTTTGATCTTGTCTGTGATCAATATAATACGCACTTGCATGGTCAAAATTGGAATTCCAGCGTAGGAAAAGTTTTTTTCGCAGATTAAATTCAAGTTTGTATTTTAGAAAATAACTTTCACTTTCGCTGCTGTTTCGGTAGTTTTCATATAGTCCGAATTGGGTTTGATGTGCCAAATAGTAATTTAGATGGTTGAAGGAAAGACCAGCGTTTAAATCCGAATTTCCCTTTTTAAAAAATGAAATCCACTTTATAGAAGTTCTAATATCTCTATCTTTTTGGTTTTCAATTCTTTCCATTCCTTGGAAAGACATAATTGGGGGGATATTTCGATCGCTTTCATGATACCAGAATGACCCTGAGAGAAGGTTTTTAGTTGCTTGATAGTGAGTTTCTGCCAATATTCCTTTTTTTTCGTACGAAGCATTTTTTTGGTTTTCGTAATTCCAAAGTCCGTTTGCATTGTTGTAATATTCAAAATTATTATCCGAAGTTTCATGAAACACCCTGAGTCGGCTTTGCCATTTTGAATTTCCTCCACCAATTTGTGCAAAACTTTGTTTGGTATTGAAACTACCGTATGAAAAGCCGGCCATTCCGTAAAGTTTTTTGTCAAATTTGGGGTGTGAAGAAATATTTATCATTCCGCCCAATGCTCCGCTGTTGTTTTGAAGGGAACTGCTTCCGGGAAGAATTTCGATTTGATCGATAAAAATGATTGGCAGTTGAGAAAAATCAACCTGTCCGAGCATCGGATTATTGATATTTATTCCATTCCACTCTACTGAAGTGTGAGAAGCGCCTGCTCCTCTGAAAGAAATTGTTGCCAACGAACCTTGTCCATATGTTTTTACAAATAAAGGCGTATGATTGCTTAGTAAATCAGATAAATTATTATTTAAATAATTTTGAATCAGCGTTGTATCAATTTTAATTCGTTGAACAATGCGGTCTTTTAATGGTTTTTCCGAAACAATATCAACAGGTGGAATAGTGATTATTGTATCGGTTTTTTGAGAAAACAAATTCATGTTCGTCAGAAATAGAATTCCGGCAAACAAAAATGACCATAAATATTGATTTTGCTTCATTTTCTCAAATATTTACAAAGGCTTGTGGGAGAAAATGAATTTCAGTGCGTGTAACACTTTGATTCTTTGCTTTTCACCCGAAAGCTACGAATTAATATTGAAAGTAGGTCTTCTGACTTTTCCTGGATTTTAAAGCCTTCCCATCGAAAAAATCGACAGTGGCATTGGTTTTTAAAACCCCCGAATGGAATTTACAGCTACGGGTATAGTTCCGGATTCTCACCGGATTCCCTTGAATTTGAGCTTTTTAATGCCCAAAAACTTTCAATAAGTTCGACAAATATACGGTTTATTTTGAATAAAGGGGACAAAAATATAAAAAAAAACTTGAATTTAAATTTCTATAAAATCGATATTTTCTATCGGTATCATAGCGTTAATAAGTCCTAGTTTTTCGAAAGAATAGATATTTTCTTCCGAAATTTTAGCTTCTTGAATTTGTTTTGTTTTTATTAAAAATTGTCGCTGAATTCCATTTAATAGGGGTGTATCGGGTGTAAAAAGCCTTCCGTTTTTTTTAAATACTAAATTAGCAAATAATGCATCTGTCAAAAGTTTATTTTTGGAGAATAAAGCAATAGTATTGCGGCTTATGCTTTTTGTAAGCTCTTCAAAAAGAGTACGGTCTGAATATTTAAATGGATAATTAAAGTCCGTAGGAATTTGTATTATTTCAAATTTTGAAAAGCTTAGTTGTTCATACGGCAAAATTTCCAATGAATGAATTTTTTGCGAATAGAGAATTCGAATTTTATGGACTCCAATAGCTGGAAGGGTCTCTTTCTCAAGTTCTTTTTTAAGATTAATAGTATTATTTTTTTCAAAATAGTGCACTCCCGTTTTGTTCACCCTATCTTGGTGATAATCAAGCAGTTTTATGCTGCCATTTTCAAGACGAATGCTTTCAATAAAGCGGCACATATACTTTGTCTATTAATTCTTGATACTCTTTTTCAGCTTGACTGTTGATGGTAATACCGCCACCACTATGATATTGCAAACCATTTTTGGTGTCTTGAATGTATCGAATCATTACTGCCGTATCCAATGATTGCCCGTCGTATATTCCCATAATTCCGCAGTAGTAGCCTCTTTCTGTTATTTCTGCTTTTTGAATTATTTCCAAGGTTTTGGATTTTGGTGAACCCGAAATGGAAGCAGCTGGAAGCAATTCCATCAAAATATCTCCCATTTTTTCATGCCAGTCACAATCTAAATCGCCACAGACTTCAGAGCTCACTTGTAGCAGTTCTTTTTGATTGGTTTTTAAGCGATCGATGTATCTGAATCGTTCAATTCTGACATTTTTGGCAACTCTATTCAACTCATTTTGGACGGAATTGACAACGGCATGTTGTTCGTCAATCTCTTTTGGATCGTTCATGATTTTTTGTTCCGCATTTTCAATTGATGCATCAATGGTTCCTTTCATTGGATAGGAATGGATTTTATTGTCGATAA
>JAQUHH010000183.1 GCA_028683685.1 Bacteroidales bacterium | reverse complement strand
GGTTATCATTTTCCTAACTTCTTCTGACATTCCGGCACCTTGACCTCCACCACCGGGACGATTTTGAGAAAATAACGAGACCAAAAATAGAGTAAGAACAAGAGTAAAAGATATTTTTTTCATTTAATTTATTTTAATTACGTCTTTAGACATTTTAATTCATTTATACTTGCGGCAAAATTAAAAAAACCAAGTTGTATTTACAGAACACTTTCATTATTCTTATAAACACTACATTAGTTATAACTAGTTTCATTAACAGAATTCATTGGACAATGTTTAACTTAAAAGGTTTAATCTATCTTAAAATAAATTTAGGATGATAAACCAAACCCCATTCCATAAAGTCGGCTTTTGCAAAATGGGCTTTGATTGCAAAATTAAAAGAGAGACTTTTATTAGCTTTGTATCTCAAAACCAAACGATTGTAGAAATCTCCAACATCTCCAACTTTATTTGGGGCATAAAGATATCCACCAAACTGAATTCCAAACGAAAGTCGATTCATAGACCACTGATGACCCAAATATAAACCTGTTTTTAAAAACCGATGTGCGGGAAGAATCGTGCCATTGACTTTGTAAAAAGCCACATCAGAAGCGTCATAAAAAACATCGAGTCCCAAAAGAGCCGCTTTTAAAAGACTGTATTTCCACAAAACAGCGGTTCCCAAAGTAAATGCGCCATAGGCTGTTTCGTCTCCAACAAAAAGGCGTTTGTAACCCGCATTAAAATAGAATTGAGGTTCCCACGTTTTCCGAAAAACCGAATCTGCCACCAACACATTTAACGATGGCCTTATGTTTTGATAACGAAGTCCCAAACCCACCGACATTTGATTTAATCCTCGATTGGGATGCATCGTTGCACCATTTGAAAAATGAGTTAAACCAAAACCACTTTCCAACGAAAAATGTTGACTTATCGGAAATTGAAGATGATAAAAAATTCGAATTGCAGCATTGAAATGACTTCCAATACCAATGTTTTTATAGTTTTCCAAACGATCAAATTTATCTGTCAGATAACCTATTCCACAGGCAAAATAGAAACTATGACGAAGCTTTTTATTGGGATTTAGAAAAATGTTCATAAAAGGCATCAGAGCAAAAGCACTTCCAATTTGTTCGGGACTGCTCAATTCGGAATACAAAAAAGTAATGCCCACTTCAGGGTAATTGTATTTTTGTTCCCAATAGAATTTCCCCGTACGTTGTTTGGAAAAATCAATTTTAAAATTTAAAAAGTCCTGTTCTGCCAAAGGGTACATCATTTTGTGATGAGGGAGTAATTTGGCGTATTCTAATTGTCCACTTACAGAAAATGGCAATTTAGCAGATTGAGAAAAAACAGAAGGTTTAAAAAATAAAAAAAAACACACCCCTATCAGCACATTCAAATACCGAAAAAGGGATCTTTTTATTTTTTGCATTTTACTATTTTTTATAGTAATCCTCAACGAAGACTTGAGAATACTCTTGCAAACAAACTTTCCAATCTCTCATAAAATTAATGCCTCTTTTTTCTAATTTCAAATTAACTAGTTTTTCAGAGTGTGGACGAGGAGCAAAATACTCTTTTTTAAAATAATCGGAATCTACTTTAGTCACTTTAACCTGATCCACTAATTTTAGATGATGAATAAAATCTATAGCCACATCATAACGACTGCAACTACCACCACAAACCTGATTGTACAAACCATAATAATCAGTTTTAATCACTTTTGAAATTGCGTCAGCAAAATCAACGGTATACGTTGGTGTTCCTAATTTATCATCAACCACAAAAATTTCCTTTTTACCTGCTGTTATCTGTTTGTAGAGTTTATTAATAAATTTTTTATCCTTCTGCAAACCACCACCCATCATCCAACCAGCTCTAAAAACAAAAATTTTAGAAACTCTTTCCAAAACGAATCTTTCGCCATAATATTTACTTTTGGCATAATGACTTAATGGATTTGGAGCGTCAAAATCGGTATAAAAATCTTGTTCTCCACCAAATATTCCAGCCGTTGAAATGTATACCATCGTACATTTATACTTTTCCGCTAGGAGAGCAATATTTTCAGTTCCCAAAGCATTGGTCAACCATGAATTTTCGTGATTTTTTTCACAATATTCCAAATCTGTCAAGGCGGCTAAATTCAGAACGATATCGGGTTTAAACTCCTCAAATACTTTTTCACATTGATCAAATTCACGAACATCCATATATTTCAACCAAGGAACATTCAAATCAATATCCGTTGCCAATACATTTTCGTACTGACTATTAAAAGACTGATATACAGCCTCTCCCAACATACCACCACAACCGGCGATTAAAACTTTTTTATCAATTTTCATGATCTCTATTTTTTAACAACTGAATTTAAAATATTCAAATACTTAATTTTATTTGCTTCGAGAGAAAAGTGTTTCATTACATTTTCTCTTCCATTTTTTCCAATTTTTTCTCTAAGCTCTCGATCATCGATAAGCTTAGTAAGACATTCGATCCATTCTTCATCAGAATCAGCAAGAAAGCCATTATTCCCATGATTTATATTTTCCAAATTAGAGCCAAAAGCTGTTGCCACACATGGAATACCACACGATTGATAAGTAAGAGCTTTCAAACCACTTTTTCCTAAAACCCATTCCTCTTTTGGAGTCGGATACAAACCAATTTGCATGCAATGTAAATCTGCAACTTCTGTGGATTCAGTCCACCTAAAATTTTCTATATCAACCCCCTCCAATTCAAAATCACGATCGCAAACAACCCATAATTTTATTTTTCTAATTTTTGATAACTGCTGCAAAACATTATCGAGAAGGTGCAAAAACGGAATTGTACTATGACTGCCCGTCCATCCTAAAGTTATCGTCTCTGAGTCTTCATAGCTTTGAACAGCAGTAAATCGATCCGTATCAAAAGTGGAAGAAATGTCGATTACATTTTTATTATGTTTAAGAGCTTCTTCTTCCAAATATTTGGTACAAACAATCACATATTTAGAAATTTTCATCAGAGAAAAAATCTTCTTTTTCCCTTTCATCCATGCAATAAACCAATTCATTTGGCTTTTATGACCCTTAAAAACAGCATCATCAATATCATAAACAATATGAGGATTTGCCCATTTAATCAAATATTCAAAAAGCGATGAACCAAAAGGAGTTACCCACAAATGAATGTATACTATATCAAAAAAAGGAGCTCTAAATACATCATAAATTCTTCTCAAATAACCCCATATTGTCAAAATAATTTTACTAAATAAATGTCCATTTTTATATAATATCTCCCATAATTGAGCATTCATAAAAGGAGAAATCTGTATCTGATAATCTTCATCTTTCCAATGATTAAAGTATTGCTCATATTTTAGCCGCTGGCTTGGATAAACCTTTTCAGGAGCTGGACAAATAATAAGCATTTTGTGTTTCTTCATCATTAATATATGATAAAAATCTATTTAAAAATATTCAGCAAAGTTAACATTTTATTCTAAAAAAGCATTAAAAACATCCCTATTTGTTGTATATCAAAAACTCATTCACACGGCTTATCAACCACAATCTGTTGTACAAATAAGTCTCCCCATTCAAAAACCGCTGATAGAGTTTTTTCACTTCTGCTGTATTAACAACATCATTTTCAGCAAAAAGCAGACTTTCCATATAGGGTTTCAAATCGTTTTGCATCCACTTTGCCAAGGGGATTCCAAATCCCCACTTCGGACGTTCAAAATAAGAAGCCGGCACAAAATCATAAAGAATTTGCTTCAAAAGCCATTTGCTTTCGCCTTGGTGAATTTTTAAATTTGAGTTTACATTCAAGGCAAATTCCACAATGCGATAGTCCAAAATTGGAACTCGCGTTTCCAAAGCATACTGCATACTGGCTCTGTCTACCTTCACCAACAAATCATCAGGCAGATAATAATTTATATCAAAC
Source organism: Bacteroidales bacterium (assembly GCA_028683685.1). Taxonomy (GTDB): domain Bacteria; phylum Bacteroidota; class Bacteroidia; order Bacteroidales; family WCHB1-69; genus JAQUGA01. The sequence continues at coordinate 1,289 of JAQUHH010000183.1, read as the reverse complement.
AGTGCTTGTTGTTCTTTGGCATCCAGTTTTCGATTTACTGAAGGGATATCTTCATCCAAATTAATCAATGTAAGATACTCTTTTTGAAGAACTTGAGCAATTTCCTTTTCGGAAAACATATATTGTTCCTGAGAAAAAATATGACTTTTAAATCTATCAGAACTGCTCTTTTTGAGAAGTAGAGCGGCTCTTTTTTGACGATTGTTTCCCAGCGAGAGTGCCATAGACAAGGGATTTCTAAACAAATTCATCATCGGTTTGTTGAGTTTTTCGGCCCAGCGATAGGCTCCATAACCCATAAAAAGCTCATCTCCACCGTCGCCAGACAAAGTCATGCACACTTTTTGCTTTGCCATTTTCGACACCAAAAGTGTGGGCAATGCGGATGAATCGCCGAAAGGTTCATCATAAATCGAACTTAATTTTGGAATCAAATCCAAGATGTCTTTTTCGGTCACGTATAATTCATGATGATTTGTACCCAAATAACGAGCTATTTTTTTAGCAAAGGGAGCTTCATTTTTAAACCCCTCTTCGCCAAAACCGATGGTAAAAGTATTGAGCGGAGTGTCCGTAAGACTTTGAGCAACAGCGGTAACAAAGCTCGAATCTATACCACCACTCAAAAAGGTTCCAAAGGAAACATCGCTAACCAAGCGATTTTTTACAGAACGAACCATCAATTCTTTAAGTTGAAATTTTGCTTCTTCAATATTGGACAATGGCTCTTTTTCAATTTTATCATATGGAGTCCAATAGCGATGAAAACTTAATTTACCTTGGCTAAAAGTAGCATATGAAGCTTGAGGGAATTTTCTTATTTCATTATAAATACTCAACGGAGCTGGAATATAGCCCAAATATAAAAACTGATTAATCGCTTGTTTATCAATGGACAATTTAGATTTAATGCTAGAAATGCAAGTGAGAGATTTCAGTTCTGAAGCAAAAGCAAATGTTTCCTGATCCTGAAAATAATAGATGGGTTTGATGCCCAAACGATCTCTAAAAAGGTGCAAAGATTCCTTCTGAACATCGCAAATAGCAATGGCAAACATTCCATTTAGCTTGCGAACAAATTCATGTCCCCAAATGGAAAAGGCTTCCAAAATAACTTCTGTATCAGAGGTCGTATTCCAATTTGAATTTTCTGCGGGACAAAAATCTGGATGATTTTCGATTTCTTTTTTCAGTTCTTGATATCCATAAATCTCACCATTGTAGGCGATAATAAAATTTCCATTATGCGAAGTCATGGGCTGGTTTGCCGTTTTCGATAAATCCACGAT
>JAQUHH010000182.1 GCA_028683685.1 Bacteroidales bacterium | reverse complement strand
AGTTTCAGAAAAAAAGAGAGGGGAAATTTCCCCTCTCTTTAAAAACCAAAATTAAAAAAACTTACTGAATCATTAATTTTCGAGTAGTAATAAAAGAATCGTAATGAACTTTCATTATATATACCCCTTTTATTAAATCAAGACCATTTAGGTTAATCTGATGATTTCCTTGATTAAATGTACCTTTATTGACACTACGTACTTTTTTTCCAGTTACATCATACAAATCAATAAGTAATTGATCATTTGAAGTTGCAATAAAGTCGATAAACAATTCATTATTGGTCACCGGATTTGGAAAGAAAGAGAAGTTTTGTTCAAATAAATCATTGTTCTCAATAGAAGCAGGAGACAAACAGAATGGTACTGTATATGAATCACCAAAACCACTGACATTTCCTTTAAAGAAAACCAAAGTATCGTCCCCTCTTTTCACCACAACATGACCAACAACCCCATTATAAGCCATTCCATCGCCAAAAGAATCATAAATTATAAAATCATAACATATTTGTTCAGCACAAAAAGTGTTTGAATTTGTTTGTTGAGAATAGGGTCCACCTGAGGCGATTGTCAAATTTGGGGAAACTTGTTCCTTTATTTCCCATGTAGTTTCACCAGGATAATTATCTGTTTTAATAATAACCTGAATGTCAACAGGGTCATTTGCTATTTTGAATGTACTTGTTTGAATATTATCAGCTGGAACTGCATCCACTCCACCATTAGGTTCGACAATTTCAAATTTGAATTCATGAGAACCTGGAGACAATTCAGAAGTATTAATTGCAGGAGTAATGATTACATTCGCAACATCAAATCTGCTTAAGTTTCCTGTCCAAGGATGTTCTTTAACGATAACATCATCAATTTTGCAAATAATTTTTGCGCTTGTTAGGTTAGATGTACCAAGATTTTGAATGCTAATTTTAGGAATCAAAGATTGGCAGATTAAGTTTTTAGGAGAGTCGAAACTAAAAACAGCAGCATTCACTGCTTCATTTGGTATACCTGTACAATATTGAGCCATTCTGGATTTAATTGTATTTGCATTTGCCCGTCCCACTGAATATACTTTTCTGTTTGGACAAACAACGTAAACAGTAGGAAACGCTGAAATTCTATAATCACTGGTCACTTGAGACAAATTTGGAGAAACCGTAGGCAAAATTGGATATGGAGTACCGTCTGACCAATCTCTCAAGGAAGATTGAATGGTTGCAATGGAAGCTTCATCACCCTCTATTGCAAACAACATCATTTCATTTGTTCCAGGAGGGCCCCATGTTTCATATGCTGTTTTAAAAGCATGCGTATTGTGATATGACCAACAAGGATTGCACCAAGTAGCAAAAAAATCAAGTGCCACTGGTTTTAGAGAATCTGTGTGCTCATACAAAGTATGATTCACCCCATAGATGTCTTCCATGGAAAAATTCTTTGCATAACTACCATTGGGTAATTGAGCAAACGCAAAAAAATTAAGACTTACTAAAAGTCCAAAAAGAATAAATTTATTTTTCATAAAGAAAATTATTAAGTTACTAAACCGTATTATTACATAAACAAAAATAGATGTTTTATTTTAAACAAACAAGAGATAAAAAAAATATTCTGATATTATTCTCCTCCAAAACAAATATTTAACACCTTCCTTTCGTATAGACTAAAATTCAGCTAAATAAAATACAATAATTAAATATTAATTAGCAATTTCAATAAATAAATGAAGGATGATTTTGTTCTTTCACTTTTTTAAAATAATTGTATTGAAAAACATATAAAAAGGATACTTCCCAAAAAGCCGTCAACTTATTTCTGTATGCAATCAAAGGAGCATTAATGGTAGATTCTACGGCAAATACATGTTTATTGATATTAAATTTTGTTCCTACGCTAAGCGAACCACCTCCAGAAATAACGAATGCTTTAAGACTCGTCAACATGGTAGCTCCACCAATTCCAATTCGGGCATAAGGTTGCATCAAACGATAATTAAACGACCGACTCAGAGTAATATAAAAGGCATTGATCCATAGATTGTCATTAAAAGTTAAATTCTTAGCGTAAAATTTTTGAGTAGAGAATCGAGCTCCAAGATACAATGAATCAAGCAAAAACCAATTATTTTTCCAAGGAGTTTCAGCCATAAAAGAAAAAGAGATGGTAGGATTATGAGTTTTAAAAGCATTAAACCCTTTGTAAATTTCGGGAGATTCAGAAAACACATAAGCTCCACCAATAGGAATAGCCATTCCTGAAGATACGGACATACGAACATTTTTAACTTCCCAAGTAGAATCTTTTTGTGAAAACAGCGATCCAATAAACAAAATAGAAAAGCCTAAAAAACAAATTTTGAGTTTATTATATAGAAAATACTTTTTTTTCATTTTTTAAAATTAAGTATTGATTAAAAAAGTCAACGAAAAGAATACATCGTTCCTAAAACTTTAATCTAATTTGAGCTTTAATTTCAGTTTTAGTGTTTCCTTGAATTTCTTCTAAACCACTAGATACTAAATCTCTGTCGACATACCAAGTTTGCGAAAAGCGCAACCAGAAATCTAAATTATTAGCAATTTTATATTTGAGTAAGAAATACCATCGACTTCCTTTATAATAATACGCAGGAATTGAAAAAGCATACAAAACATCACTTTCGTATGCAAACATACGAGCATCATACGAATCTGTATCAAAAATTGCATATCTAACAGAAACATTCAATGGAATTTTTTGAAAATTATAAGCGACATCCTGGTACATTAAAAATCCAAATTTCGTTTTATCCACCCCATTATCATATGCAGTCCACTCCACACGATTTTTGATAGAGAGATTACGCATTAAACGATGAGAAAAATGCAATCTAAAATTTTGTTTTTCACTGGGATAAATTTTATTCAAAAAAACATCTGAACTATTATTTAAAGCTTTTGTTTTGGCACGATAACGAACATATACAGAAGTATATCGAGAAGGAGTATAATTAAGTTGCACTAAATAATCGCTGCCATTTGAAGGAGCATCTACTCTATATCTGAGCCATTTAAAGGAAAATAAATCGTAATAAGCATCGAGGGTTAATTTTGAACTAAAAATCATATTTGCTCCTAAAAACAAACCTTGTTCATTTGCATTTTGGGTACCTTCCCCAAAAGCGAGAGCATTTAAATTTTGGTAATCCACAGAATAAAAACGATGCACCAAAGAGATTCCGACCATTGGATCCAATTGCATATTGAGTCCATTAACGACCCCCCAACCCCCATTTGCACTTGCAGAAACTTCACCAAAAAAGCCAGCTTTCCGATAATAAGCTTCATAATCGACCCCCACACATTGATTCTTAATGCCCGAAAAATCAAATTGATTATAAAAACTAGTATTTTTCAAATAATCTTTTTCAAAAGTAGACTCATACATAGTCAGACCAATCTTTGAAAACTCTCTTTTGTAGGTTAAATTAAAACCATACAACTGCTGCCAAGAGGCACTTTTCCCAGCCAATTCAGTAGCATTACGATGAAATCCAGTTTCTTGCAATGATGCAATATAAAACTCTTCCGCGTTGAGAGAGTCTACCGCAGCATCAATCGTATTTTTAGAATAAAACAAACTCCATTCAAAATCCTTATACCTTAAAGTGGTGGCAGCTCCTCTCATAAATCCATACTCATTGGCAGAGGTATAAGGACGAATTCCTTGAGCACGCTTTTTAATGGAAGCGATATTGGAAGATTTTCCAAATCCCATGCCTGTCCAAAGTGTTAATCCTTGTCCAAACTGCAAATGATAATCGCCTATTGCCAAAGATTTAACAACTCCAAAATCACGAATAAACAAATGTGCAGAATAAAAATCAAAGCCATTTTTCTGACTTCCTTTAAAAAACTCTTCGCCCGGATCTTTTTCAGCCGTAATACCAAAACGAATTTTATTTTGATAATTAAAGCCATATCGTGTATATAATCTGTATGGACTTCCTAAATATCGAGCATTAGGGCGAGCCTCAAGCAACGAGTCACTAGCTTCAGAATAACCCAGCTGTTCCTCCAAGACCCCTTGAGTCCGAACAAAAAGCTGATTTCTACCATATTTAAATACTTGTTTAAGATTTATTTTATATGGATTACGAATAGGTTCCACTTTAACAAAAGGCAAAAGCCGATATACAGTCTGCTTGTCAAATCCCTGAATGCTAGATAATTCATACAGAGTTTGAATCTCACCAGTGACGGTTAAATATGATTTTAATTGATACGCTTGATAATCACTTAAATTAAAAACCCGTTTCAAAACATCATAGTCAGGATCATTCAAATTCATTGGATATTGAAGATAAAACTGAAAATCTTCCACCAATTCAGTAAAATCAACTTCAGCATCCAATTCTTCAACAAAATTTTCAATTAATGATTCAACGGAGGCATCTGTTTGAACCGTATCTATTTCTTGAGCTCTGAGACAAAAAGCATTCAGAAGAACAACAATTAGGAATATGTATTTTCTTATAAATTTCATCGATGCAGATTAAAAACTAGAATTCGATTGTGATTTTGAATGAGCTTTTTTATTGAAAGTATACATTAATGATATTTGAGGACTGGGTCCTAAAACTTGATGAACAGAAGTTGAAATATCAAATTTTATATTATTATAATGAACTCCCACCCCAAAACTATACGCAACCACCCCTGTTGATAATCCACCTCTAAAATACAAAAAATCGGACAATTTATAATCCAATCCAAACCTCAATACAAAATCACGATAGATATCTTTTTCAACCTCTGAAATGGCTGAAATACGATCTGAAAATTCGTAACGAGCTCCCAATTTCAAAATAACGGGAATATAATCATTGTATCCGTTGTAGTCGGTCAACTTCATTCGAGCCGGATTGTAAGCCATAAATCCCAGAGACAGCTTTTTATTAAATCTTGAAAAAAGACCAAATTCAAAAGTAAAAGAATGCTTGTTTCCAATGCCTTCACCGATAAACGTATTTAAATAATCAAACTGCAAACCAGCAGAAAAAGATTCCCCAAATTTTTTACTGTATGCCAAACCAATTTTTGATTCTAAATATTGAGCATAGCCAAACTGTTGAACATTCAATGCAAAAGCATCGTTCTGAGCTACGGGCAAAACCACTCCCAAGCCTCTGTAACTCAACTCTTTAAGCAAATATCTATTTTCAAAATAAGCACCTGCACTAATATCTCTAATATAAGCATTGACGGCAGGATT
>JAQUHH010000181.1 GCA_028683685.1 Bacteroidales bacterium | reverse complement strand
TAGTGTTAGATGTTGTGATTTATCATCTAAGATACTGAATGCCAGCTTATTATAGTAAAATATATCGAAAAGTTATGAACATAATTATGTGAATATCAGGTGGTTGTATTTTTGTCATGTACTAAGGCAGAATATATATTATTTATTTTCCACCCATTTTCCTTGATAAACCATTTTTGTTTTTGAGTCATAAATAATATCAAAGCGGAATGGAAATCTATCAATTTTCTTTACTTCTACGTTATTTCCTGTGGGTCCATAAAACTTTATTTTATTGAAATGATATGATATTAGAATGTCTTTTTGATCATTATTAAAGGAAAATATTTTATCGTAATGTTCAATTGTAAGAGGAACTCCGGTTTGTCGCATGCTGTTTTCATCATATGTTTTCAAAATTAAGATTGCTAAGCTGTCTGCTTTTTGAATAACAAAAGTGGTATCTGTTTCGGTAAATTCCTTTTTCGAATTTGAGTTTGATTGTGCAATACTGACAAGGGATAATAAACCAAGTCCGATTGCTAGAATTGAATATTTAATTTTGTTTACCATAATATATGAATTTAGGAGTCCAGTTTTATTTGATAAATCGAATAATGGCTACTTCTACCATTAAAAAGAGCAGTGCCAAAAATATAAAATAGATCCAAATTGAATTTGATTTGCTTAAAATACGTTGGAAGGATTTTGTCAGATTGGTGCTTTGGTTTACAATTTTGACGTTTTCAAGATTTTCATCTTTTATTAATTTGGTCAAAGTTTCTTCATCCAAAAAGTTCATTTGCGACTCTTCAGGATTGCGATTGAAAGCCAAACATCCTAAAGTGTTGCCAGCATTTGCAATCTCGTAATTCCCGGCTTCTATGTCTTCAATATGGGGGAATATTTTTATGTCGTTTGAACGAATTGAGAAAGCCGGAATAAATTCATTTTTCGTTTTCTTATTTATTAATTGGATGGCTCCATCGGAAAGAGTTTTCTCGGTTTTTATGCTAATTTCGTCAAGATTGCCAATTTTGTAATATAAATCATTGCTTCTTTTTGAGTAAATCGCCATATTTATAAATGTAGGAACAATTAATGCATGGCGATGAAAGTTTCCTGATTTGTCATCCAAAGCCGCTGACATGAAAAATATGTTTTTTCCGTCTGCATTTGATAAACCTATAAAAAGAGAGCCGTCCATTAATTTAATTAAAGGAATTAAACTAGACTGGGGGAGCATTGGAAATCTTTTTAGAATTACTGGAAGGTCGAGGGTATTTGGGATTTGCTCAAATACATTTTTGAATAAATAATGATCCAAAGCCAATTCTTCAATTTGTGTTCTGGAAGTGTCCATATTGGAATATTGTACGCCGGCGATTTCGTTTGAAAATTGATTCAGTTTTGTGTAATCTGCATCTAAGGATGGAATGCAAAGTAAAACAGATCCATCCGATAAGGCTTTGTTGAGTTCGGAAATAGTTCCATCGGCAATTTCAGAAATATCTGATAGAATAATAAAATTATGATTCCCTAGACTTGAATAGTCAATGTTTTTTATGTTTGTTGAGGTGAAATTGAACAAGGAATCAATTGTAAATAAAGATTTTAGGTAGGAAGAACTCTTTTTTTCATACAATTCCAGTATGCTGATTTCATTTTTCAAATCATACGAAAAATAGAAATTATCATCAAAATTAAAACTGCCTTTGTCATCGGTTCTTATTTCGGCATGTTTAATTCCTTCTGTGGTTTCAATGTAGTTTAAAATAGCCGTTTGTTGACTGTTCGCTTTGATGTCGAAAACGGTGGATGTAACTTCTTTATTGTTGATTATCAAGTGTAAAGGTAGCATGTCGAAATCTTGATCGGATTGATTTACCACATTTACGTTTAAACTCAATTGTTGATTCTGTCGAATAATTGGCATTTCGAACCAGCAACTATCAATAAAGATATTGTTTTTGCTTTGATGTTCAAGAATATTAAGAACAATGCGTGCTTCTGGATTGATAACAGTTTTGTCGAATAGAGCATTGGGCGATTGAAAATCAGAAATAATCGAAATGATTTTTAATCCCTCTTTTTGATTTTCGAAAACATCATTTATTCGTTTAAAAATAAGATTTAAATTTCGAGAATAATGACTGAGTTGGATGCTTTCTGTGCTATTTAGGGCATCATCTTTATTGATAAATCGAAAGCTACCCCCTTCCAGTTCGTTGGTCAAAATCATAAATTTGTCATTGTGAGCAAATTGTTCAATGGTTTCTTTGGCTTTTTCTTTTGCCAAATCCATCATCACATGACCTTCGGAGCTGAATGCGCTCATGCTCAATGAATTATCAATGAATAATACAATTAAATTTTCCGAATTGATTGTGTTTTGGTTCTTATTTTTAAGAACTGGTTGTGCAAAAGCAATGACTAAGCAGCTGAAAATCAATAAACGACTGATTAAAAGTAATATTCTTTTTAATTGAGATTGTTGTTTTGTTTTCGATTGAATCGTGAGTAAAAATTGAAGATTTGAAAAAAGGAGAGGTTTATATTTCTGAAAATTAAACAAATGAATGGCTATGGGAATAAGCAATACGAGGAAAGCATACAGAAAAGCCGGATTTAAAAATGTCATACCATATTTTTTTACAAAAATACAAGAATTTGTTGGTGGAAGAAGTAAATTAAAGTTTTTTAATCACTTTCGATAATATAAGAGATAAAGTGATTAGAATTCTATCTATTTTGCGAAAAATGCCATTGCATTTCCTTTAATAATTCTGAGTAATTCGGGGTAATCAATTAAACAATTTTCATCGATTGGAATTTGCTTGATATTATGAATTTGACGGGGGAGTAAATATTCTGGAAGATTTTTCCTTAGATGTTGATAGATTACGTTTGTATCGATTGATAAATTTTGAATAAATAGATGAATTTCTTCAAAATCAAAAAAGTTTTTATACGTGATGGCTACTAATTCTTTTGCGTTTGTAAATTCCGTTGCAAGTTTTTCAAGAAGACTTAAATCAACTAAAATTCCATTGATATTGATTTGTTGGAAAATATTTGCAACCGGAATAATTGCATTGTTATCATTTATAAAACCAATAATTTCTGTTCCATATATGTGGTAGTTATCAAGATCATGTTCAAATAATTGATTCGTATTATCGTCCATAAGATTATTTTCATTATTGTAATTAGTACTATATTCAACGGCCGTGTTTTGAACATATAATTGTCCAATTTCACCCGTGCTTAGTATATTTTTTTCAGAACTAAGTGTTCTGAATTTAATATTGTTTAGTGGATAACCGGCACTGATTAATCCATTGTATGATTGAGTGTGTGATAAATCATTAATTTCGATGGCTGCGGTAATTCCGAAAATATAGGGGGAGCTGCTGGTGTTGTAGACGGACGCATTAGGAGCACATTTTCCAAGACTTTGAGCATGTTTAAGATGAAGAATATCGCCAGTTACAATTAAATAATGCAGAGAAGATAGAGGAATGTCATAGAAAAATGGTTCTAGCATTTTAACGGCATAAGGAGTTGTAAATGCATGCGTTATGCTGTGTTCCTCAACCATGGAAAAGGTGGTATAAGCTCTGTTTTTTTTGTTTGGTATGGAATAGAAACAAGCTCCAGATTTAATGGAAATTAAAAATGAGAAAACAGATAATGTATGAGAAAAATTGAAAAAGGAGAGTACTTTTCCTTTTGAGTCAATTGTAATATTTGTCTTTTTAACATTTTCTATTGCGTTTATGGCATCCTCCCATCTAAATTGGATTAATTCGGATTGCTGATTTTCAACCTTGTGTTGGGTATATAAGAAAATGTTGAAATCATTAAATCTTATTCTAAGATTTTTATCTGTTACTGGAATTTCATATGGATTGATAATGGAATATGAGTCGGGAAAATCCAAGGCTTCTGTAAGAATATCACTAGCATTGAAAAGAACACTGCATCCAGTTTTTTGAATAAGTTCATAATTGTCTTGGCGACTGCCTTGCGGATTTAAAAGACAATATGCTTTTCCACTTGACCAAATGGCTATAATGCTAGCATAGGTGTTGATATCATTTTCAAAAACAACACCAAATGTCCTTTCAAAAGGATAATTGGTGTTAATTTCGTGTTGAATATTCGATGCAATTATTTCAAGTTGACTAAAGGTATAAAATTCATTATTTATACATAATGCATTGTTGTTGTTGTCTTTATGAATATTGCTAAGGATGTCGGTTGTCATATTTATTAATTGTTATAATTAGTGTCATCAAAGTTACAATTTTTTACTTAATTGGTCAATTTATTTTTTATAAGATTAATTATAATAGAGAATCTATAAATTTTCATCTGCAAAATTTGCAGATGAAAAAATGAATTTTGTTCTGATTTTTTTATATAAATTGATAGTTTTTTTTGACCTGATTTAAGGTAAATAGAGAAAATGTTTAATTTGAACTATCTATAATTTAGTTATTGTATTTTAAAAGGGCTTAGTTGTAGATGGCTTTTTGAGTTTTGTATCTTTTTCATTCGCTGCATCTTTTATGGTTTTGATTTTTAATCCATTACGGTATTCTACTTGCAATACGATGGTGCCTTTTGAATCCCAATTAGTCCAAATACCTTCTTTTACACGGTTTACAAAAATTCCTTCGCTGGCTTTTTTTCCATTGGGATAATATTCTGTCCATTTTCCATTGGGTTTGCCGTCAATAAAGATTTGATCTCTCATTTTTGTTCCCTGTTTATCGTAAAATAGCCATTTACCTTGTTTTTGTCCCATTTTGTATGAACCACTATTTAGTTTTTTTCCTAGTTCTGACCATTCTGTCCATTTTCCTTCATTATGATTGTCTTTGAAACTTCCTTCTTCTTTTTTACGACCATTTTGGAACCAATAAATATGTTTTCCATTTTTAAGTCCACGGATATATTGAGTTTGATACTTTTTTTGCCCTTCAAAATACCAACCCGACCATTCTCCGTCCATTAAACCCATTTTAAAATTTCCTCTGTCTTGCAAATTGCCGTTGCTATACCATTGTGTCCATAAACCATTTTCACTATCATTTGCAAAAGAACCTTCTCTTTGTTTGGTGCCATTTTCATAAAATGCTTGCCAAACTTTGGTTCGGGCACCATTATAATAATTTCCTTGTCGCCAAATTTTCCCATTTTCATAATAATAAGTCCAATGACCTTGTAGTTGTCCTTCCAAAAAAGAACCTTTGCTGGCGATTTTCCCATTTTCATGATAATAAATCCATATGCTATCTTGA
>JAQUHH010000180.1 GCA_028683685.1 Bacteroidales bacterium | reverse complement strand
ATGATTTTTATATCCGTTAGCGGACAAAGCAGTCAATCTTACAATCAATTATGGAAAGAAGTGACCAAGGCACTCAGTGAAGGATTGCCCAAAACAGCTTCGGAAAAAGTGAATGTCATTTATGAAAAAGCAAAACTAGAGAACAATCAGGGCCACTTAGCCAAAGCTTTGATTCATCAAATGAGCATCGTAAACGAGTATCAAGAGGATTATATGGTGAAAACCCTTGAGCGTATCGATCAGGAAATTCAAACAGCCAAAGAGCCTTACAAACAGCTTTTATTTTCGATGAAAGCGCAAGTTTTATGGATGTATTATCAAAACAATCGCTATTTGTTTATGAATCGCTCGGTGACGGTGGATTTCAAAAATGAGGACATCCGAACTTGGGATTTGCAAAAAATGGTAAAAGAAGTTTTTTATTGTTATCGCAAATCGTTGGAAAATAAAAATTTGCTTCAAAAAACAGAATTGAAGATTTTTGATCCCATTATCATAACTCCCAATGCCGTAGCTCGCAGTTTTCGTCCTACTTTATATGATTTTATTGCTTTTAGAAGTCTGGAGTTTTTCGGAGGTGCCGAACTCGAAATTGTAAAGCCTGCTGAAACTTTTTATATTGATAATCCCCAGTTTTTGAGTGATGCAAAAACATTTAGCAATCTGAAAATCAGTTCAAAAGATTCTCTTTCGATTAAATTTGATGCCTTAAAAGTGTATCAGGATTTGCTACATTTCCATATGCTTGATAATAATCCAACTGCTTTTATAGATGCCGAATTGATTCGTTTGAAATTTGTTCGTCAGCATGCTATTTTTGAAAATGCAGATAGTTTGTACATCGCTCAGTTAGAAAAACTGTATCAAACTCATAAAGCACATTCAGCAGCAGCGGAAGTTGTGTATGAAATGGCTGAGTTTTGTACCGATAGAGCCTCTAAATACAATCCTTTCTATAATACCGAACCGCAATTTGAATATGTAAAAGCATTAAAATATTTAGATGAAATTATTGAAAAATATCCCATAACCAATGCGGAAAAAAACGCAAAGCGTCTTAAAAATCAGATAACGAAAAAGGAAATACAGTTTTCAATTGAAAAAGTAAATATTCCCGGTGTTCCTTCTCGTGCACTTATTACGTATCGTAATGTAAATGAGGCAAATATACGATTTTTAAAAATGACAAAGTCAAATTTAGAATCATTGTCCTATAGAATTACTTCGGATGAATCAATCCGAAGATTAATCGCAAAGTCCTTTGTTAAATCACTTTCTGTATCCCTCCCAAATCAAAATGATTATCAATCCCATTCAGTAGAAATTAATTTGCCCGCTCTTGAATTAGGTGAATATCTGCTTTTTGCGTCCGATGGTGAAAAGTTCGATATCGAAACAGATGCGTTTGCAAAAAGCCTTTTTACCATCAGCAATCTTTCCTATTTAACCCGTAGTTTAACAAGCGGAGAAACAGAAGTTGCTGTTTATAATTCCGAAAATGGGAAAGTAATAGAAGGTGCTACTGTGGAAGCTTTTGAACAAGTGTATAATAATAAATCTCGAAATTATGAGAAAAAATTATTTTCAAGAGAGAAGACAAATTCTGAAGGTATTTGTGTTTTTAAATCACCCACCCCTCGAAAGTATCACCAAAATTTAACGTTCACAATAAGTTATGGAAAAGACAAGTTGGAACCCGAAGACAATATTTATCAATATTATCGGGATACTACTGTTAAACCTTACATTCAAACTAGTTTTTTCACGGATAGAGCCATTTATCGACCCGGACAAACGGTTTATTTTAAAGGAATTATCATTGAATACAAAGGCACTCAATCGTCCATTGTTCCCAATCAAAATACAAAAGTTCGATTTTATGATGCCAATCAGCAAGAGGTCGCCACGCTCGACTTGGTGAGCAATGATTTTGGGTCGTTTAGCGGTTCATTTACAGCACCAAGTGGTGGTTTAAATGGTCAAATGCGAATTCAAAATGAAACGGGCAATGCTTATTTTAGAGTAGAAGATTACAAACGTCCCAAATTTGAAGTTAAGTTTTTGCCCGTTACGGGCAGTTATCGCCTCAACGAAACGCTTACGGTTTTGGGTGAAGCCAAAGCGTATGCAGGAAATGCCATTGATGGAGCCAGCGTAAAATATCGGATCACACGCCGTGCTTCTTATCCATGGTGGCGTTGGTGGTGGGGAAGCATGCCCGGAAGTACGGAAATGGAAATTGGCAGTGGCGAAATGACAAGCGACGACAATGGAAAGTTTGAAATACAGTTTAAAGCAATTCCTGATTTTAGCACCAAAAAATCTACTTTTCCTGTTTTTAATTACACTGTTTATGCGGATGTGACCGACATCAATGGCGAAACTCACTCTTCGTCGCAAATGGTTTCGGTGGGATATATTTCGATGTATGCTCATGTCTCTATCCAAAACCAATTTGATAAAAATGCAATACCGCAAAAAAATGATATTCGAACTACCAATTTGAATGGACAACTAGATCCTGCTAAAATTTCGGTCAAAGTGCATCAATTAAAACAACCGGATGCTTTTTATCGAAATAGATATTGGCAACGTCCAGACCAATTTGTGATGACAGAATCGGAATTTAGAACTGTTTTTCCAAACGATTTATATCTGGACGAAAATAAAAAAATGTCTTGGGATAAAATCAAAACGGTATATGACAGAGTTCATCATACGGCTACGGATACTGTATTGATTTTCAACGATTTAAAAACATGGCAAGCCGGCGATTATTTGATCGAAATAAAAGGCATGGATAATTATGGCGTGGAATTTAGCAAAAGTTCTCTTTTTCAAGTTTTTGATAATTCATCTACCAAAAATACCAATATCAAAGGTTTAGATGTAGTTGAGCCGACAGGAATTTATAAACCTGGCGAAACAGTCGCATTTTATATCTCTTCAAAACTCAAAAATGCCATTGTTTTAGTGGAAAAAGAGCGAAAAGGGAAAATTATTTCTAAAGAATGGATTACACTCAATGATGAACAGAAAAAACTTGAATTTCCAATTACAAATGAAGATTTAGACGGATTCCGCTATCATTTTACAATGCTGGCAAACAACCGAGTTTATTTGGAGGTGAAATATGTGAATGTTCCCGATAATTCTAAGCAATTGGACATTGCTTTTGAAACATTTAGAGATAAACTTTCGCCCGGACAGGAAGAGGAATGGCGCTTGAAAATTAAAGGAGAAAATGGCGATAAAGTCTTGGCGGAAATTTTGGCTGGCATGTATGATGCAAGTTTAGACGCTTTTGTTAAGCATTTTTGGAGTTTTTATCCGCTTCGTCGCGACCAATCCATAATTACATGGTCGATGGGAGAAACATTCAACAGCACAACCTCAAGTTTCTATTTTAAAAACTCTAGATACCTACATCGATTCTACAATGTTTATGAACAACTAAATTGGTTTGGTTTTAATTTTTATAATTATGGCTATTATAGAAGTCCACATAACAGCAATCAAATTAATCGAAAACAATCAGCAGGTTTGGTTGAATCCGTTTTAGATGATGTATATGAAATGGAATATGATTTAGATAGAGCATCCGATGTTACAACGAAAAGTAGTGGAAGATCGAGTGGAAAAAGTGATGGTCTGGCAGCATCGATAGGCGGTGGTGAGCAGCAGCTTGGACAAGACTTGACAGAAAATCAGCAAGGTGAAACTCAAGCGGCTTTTTCTGGTTTCGACAACATTCAAGTGCGTACTAATTTTAACGAAACGGCTTTCTTTATGCCACAAATTTCAACGGATGAAGATGGAAATGCAGTTCTTAAATTTACCGTACCAGAATCTTTAACCCGTTGGAAAATTATGGGCATTACGCATACCAAAGATTTAAAATTTGGTAGTTTTAATAAGGAATTGGTCACCCAAAAAGAATTAATGGTGGTTCCAAATGCACCTCGTTTTTTCAGAGAAGGCGATAAAATTAGTTTTTCGGTGAAGATTTCCAATATTTCGGATAAAGATTTATCGGGTTTTACTAAACTTGAGTTTTTTGATGCCATTACGATGAAACCCATTCATGACTTAATGAATCATCAAGAGGTTCAAAAAACATTTTCAACCGAAAAGGGACAAAGTACTCAAGTAGATTGGCAAATTTCTATCCCTCAAGGTGTTATGGCAATTACTTATCGTGTAGTTGCGTTTTCGGGACGTTTCTCAGATGGGGAAGAAAACACTTTGCCTGTTTTGACAAACAGAATGCTCGTTACCGAATCAATGCCCATGCCCATCCAAGGAAATCAGAAAAAAACCTTTGTTTTTGACAATATGCAAAAGAACAGTTCCACCACATTAAAACACTTTAAATACACTTTGGAATTTACATCAAACCCCGCTTGGTACGCCGTTCAGGCATTGCCTTATTTGATGGAATATCCACATCAATGTTCCGAGCAGATTTTTAGTCGTTTTTATGCCAATTCTATTGCTACGCATATTGCCAATGCAAGTCCGAAAATCAAAGCGGTTTTTGAATCTTGGAAAAACATCACTCCTGATGCACTTTTGTCAAATCTTGAAAAAAATCAAGAACTTAAAAGTTTGATGTTGGAAGAGACGCCTTGGGTTTTAAATGCAAAAAGCGAAACGGAACAAAAACAAAAAATCGGCTTGCTTTTCGATATGATTAGAATGTCGGGAGAACTCAGCCAAACTATGGATAAACTTCAAAAATTACAAATGTCAAACGGTGGCTGGCCTTGGTTTAAAGGAATGCCCGACAATCGTTACATAACCCAACATATCATTACTGGTTTTGGTCATTTAAAAAACATTTCTGTGATTGATATTGAAAATAATAAACAAATTAAGCAAATGGTTCGAGATGGGATGAGGTATCTTGATGACAGAATTCGCGAAGATTATGAAGATTTGAAAAAATACAAAGTAGATTTGAGTAAAAATAATTTAGGAAATTATCAAATTCAATATCTTTATGCTCGTAGCTATTTTGGAAGTAGTTTTGAGATTTCCTCCAAAAACAAAGAAGCATATAGTTATTATCTCAATCAGTCGAAAAAATATTGGCTCAAACAAAGTATTTATTTGCAAGGCATGATTGCACTTGCGAATCATCGACTGGGCGACGAAAAAATCGCTCAAGCCATCATGAGGTCGTTGGAGGAGAAATCTTTGCATTCTGATGAGATGGGAATGTATTGGGCAGGTTCTGAAAGAGCATATTATTGGTATGAAGCACCGATTGAGCGTCAAGCTTTGTTTATTGAAGC
>JAQUHH010000179.1 GCA_028683685.1 Bacteroidales bacterium | reverse complement strand
AGTGTTGTTGGAATTGCAGCGGCTGGAGTATAAATTGTCGTCCAAAAGAATTTTCGTTTCTTAAAATTCCAAAAGTTTTAAAAACACTCAGAATCTGAGAAACTCATCAAAAATCATTATTTTTGCACTTACAATTATATTAAAGGAGGCTTTTTTGCATTTTAAATTAGAATCTGATTTTTTACCTACCGGCGATCAGCCCGAAGCAATTAAGCAATTAATTGCCGGAATTGAGCGTGGCGACAAATACCAAACTCTTTTAGGAGTTACTGGTTCTGGAAAAACATTTACCATGGCAAATGTCATCGCACAACTGAACAGACCCGCTTTGGTAATGAGTCACAACAAAACATTGGCAGCTCAATTGTATTCTGAATTTAAAAATTTCTTTCCCGAAAATGCGGTAGAATATTTTGTTTCTTATTATGATTATTATCAGCCGGAAGCATTTATGCCTTCAACCAATACTTATATTGAAAAAGATTTATCCATCAACGAAACTTTGGAAAAAATGCGATTGAGTGCTACTACAGCACTTTTGTCAGGGAGAAGAGATGTTATTATTGTCTCTTCTGTTTCGTGTATTTATGGAATTGGAAATCCCGAAGATTTTCGAAAAAATGTAATTACTATTCAAGCGGGACAAATGTATCCTCGAAATAAGTTTTTAAAAGATTTGGTCAATAGTCTATATTCTCGTACTGAAGGGGATTTTAAGCCTGGTAATTTTAGAGTAAAAGGCGATACGGTAGATGTTTATCCAGCATATACTGATTTGGCTTATCGAGTTATTTTTTGGGATGATGAAATTGAAACCATTGAATCTTTTCATCCTCTGGATGGTTTTAAAATAGCAAAAAGTGAAGGCTTAAATATTTATCCTGCGAATATTTTTGTTACCTCTCAAGAAATGGTTGCTCAAGCGATTCACGATATTCAAACGGATTTGAAATTACAAACGGATTATTTTAAAGAAATCGGCAAACATTTGGAAGCCAAGAGATTAGAAGATAGAGTGGTGTATGATATTGAGATGATTCGTGAATTGGGCTATTGTTCGGGAATTGAAAATTATTCTCGATATTTTGATGGTCGTTCGCCTGGAACTCGTCCTTTTTGTTTGCTTGATTTTTTTCCAGATGATTATTTAACTGTGGTGGATGAAAGTCACGTTACGCTTTCACAAATTAAAGCTATGTATGGCGGCGACCGTTCTCGTAAAACTAATTTGGTGGATTATGGATTTCGTTTGCCAGCCGCTCTTGACAATCGTCCGTTGAAATTTGATGAATATGAAATTTTGACTAATAAATTTATTTATGTGAGTGCAACACCTTCTGATTATGAATTGGAAAAATGCAATGGAGTTGTGGTAGAACAAGTTGTGAGACCTACGGGTTTGCTTGATCCAGTTATTGAAATTCGTCCTTGCGTAAACCAAGTAGATGATTTGTTGGAAGAGATTGAAAAAGTTGTGAGTCAAGGTTTTAGAGTTTTGGTAACAACGCTAACCAAGCGACTTGCAGAAGAAATGTCGAAATATTTAATTCGATTAAACATTAAAACCAAGTACATTCACTCGGATGTGGAAACATTGGACAGAGTTGAGATTTTGAAAGATTTACGAACGGGAGCCATTGATGTTTTGGTGGGTGTTAACCTCTTGCGGGAAGGACTTGATTTGCCAGAAGTTGCTTTGGTAGCAATTTTAGATGCAGACAAAGAGGGTTTTCTTCGTTCCGAACGTGCACTGACACAAACGGCGGGTCGTGCAGCTCGAAATCTTGATGGAAGAGTGATTTTTTATGCTGATAAAATTACGAATTCTATGCAAAAAACGATGGATGAAACGGAAAGACGGAGAGAAAAACAGATTGCATACAACATTAAGCACAATATTTCTCCAAGTTCCATCATAAAAAGCATGGATACTCATTTGAGCAGCTATTCTAAGGAAAAAGATACTTCGCCGCGAGCGTATTTTACGGAAACAGCTTCTGGTATGGCGGCCGAAGAGAGTACATACAAATTTCATAGCAAACAAGATTTACAAAAAGAACTAAAAAAACTACAAAAAGAACTCGATAAAGTTGTAAAAGAACTCA
Organism: Bacteroidales bacterium; assembly: GCA_028683685.1. GTDB lineage: Bacteria > Bacteroidota > Bacteroidia > Bacteroidales > WCHB1-69 > JAQUGA01. Next base: position 3,211 of record JAQUHH010000179.1, on the reverse strand, counting down.
ATTTCTTGAGAGCGGCTCAAGTGCGTGACCAAATCAATCATATCAAAACTTTACTTTAAAATTTTCGATGAAAACGATTCAAAAATCGGTCATTTATGCTTTGTTGGCAGTGGCCTGTTGGTCTACCGTGGCAACTGCTTTCAAATTGGCACTCGCTGGAATGAGTTTTATGATGCTTTTGGTAATTTCATCATTTGTTGCTGCTGTTTCTTTTTTATTGGTTTTAATGGCAAAAAAAGAGACTCCAAAATTGTTTCAAATTCCCTTGCCAAAATTAGGAAAGCCGCTTTTAAAAGGCTTTTTAAATCCTTTTTTGTATTATTTGATTTTATTCAAAGCCTACGATTTACTTCCGGCTCAGGAAGCTTTAATCCTAAATTATGTTTGGCCTATTATATTGGTTGTTTTCTCAGTCCTCTTTTTAGGACAAAAGCTATTGCGTTTTGATATTCCTTCTATCTTGATTTGTTTTTTTGGCGTTGTGGTAATTGCTACCCAAGGAAATGTTTTTAATTTCCAGATTGATAATGCCTTAGGAACTTTTTTAGCCCTGATAAGTTCTTTGATTTGGGCTTTGTACTGGATTTTGAATATGGATAAAAAGGAGGAAGCTAGAGTTCAGTTTTTTTTAGGATTTTTTATTGGGTTTATCTTCAGCTTTGTCACCTTGCTTTTTTTCCCAGAAAATTGGGAAATTAAAACCAATCAAAGTTTGATGGCTGCCATTTATGTTGGTTTGTTTGAAATGAGTATTCCATTTCTTTTATGGCAAATGGCACTTACAAAAGCCCATTCGACGGCAGCTGTGAGTCGCTTTATTTTTTTATCGCCTTTTCTCTCACTAATGCTTATTTCATTGATTTTGAAAGAAGAAATCTTGCTAAGTTCGTTTATCGGCTTGCTGCTGATTATTGCTGGAATCTTGGTTCAAGGATTGGGGAAAAAAGAGAAAATCAATTAAAAAGTTTCTTACATCTCCCCTGAAAATACTCTTTTTACGGGTCCGTTTAAGCGGATATTTTGATAAATTTGATTGTTTTTTTCAAATTGTACGGTAAAATTTCCGCCTTGAGTTTGGACTGGAATAATATTTTCAGATAAATTATAATAATCAGCAGCGGCAATTGCAGAGGCTGTTACGCCAGTTCCGCACGAAAATGTTTCGGCTTCCACGCCTCTTTCGTATGTTCTAACGGAAATAATTCCTTTGTCTGCCGAAACGAAATTTACATTTGTTCCTGCAGGGGCAAAACGCTCTTGATGACGCACCATTTTTCCCATGCCCTCCACATCCACCAAATCGGTTTTGTGAACAAAAATTATGGCATGTGGTGAACCGGTATCTAAGAAATATTCATTGTCATCTAGTTTTTTTAGGATATTAACATCTTTCATCTGCAAACTAATTTGCCAAGAATCTCCTTCCAACGAGAGAATTTCTGCTTGATGAATTCCATCCGTGGCTTCAAATGTGATTTTTTGCTCACACACACCTAAGTAATTTGCAAATGCAACAAACGAACGTCCTCCGTTCCCACAAAAACTGCCTTCTTCGCCGTCGGAATTGTAATATTTCATTTTATAATTAATTCCTTCTTCTAACGATGGAAGTAACTCTATTAGCCCATCGGCACCCACTCCAAAACGACGATGACAAAAATCAAAAATCAATTTATTAGTGAGAATTATGTTGTTTTGGCGATTGTCAATTAATATAAAATCGTTGCCTGCTCCGTGAAACTTTTCAAAATGTATCATGGTTTTATGGTTGTTGTTTTACCGATTTCAATTTTAAAAACTCATCGGTTAATTTGAGTAAGTATTTTTTATTGTCATCTATTAAATATACATTTTTATCGCGATAAACGAATTGAGCTTCATTGAACTTAAGAACTCCATAAATTATAATTTTATTTGGCGATCGTTTGTAGCCACGATAATTAATAGGTGATTTCCAAAATTCCACGGCTACTCTTTGATCATTCGTGTTTCGAGACGTAACGCCCATCAGAGAGTCGAGTTTGGTGTCAATGGGGATATTTAATAAGATGTTTTTACGAAACAAAAGCTCATCCTTTTTAACGGTAATGTCATTTTGTTTATTCATTTCTGGAATGTTTTCAGACATGTTGATTTCTAAAGAATCTTCAAAAACCAGTGGTTCAGATAGTTCTTCATAAAAATCATCAATCACATCATCTTCAAGAAATGTATCTTCAATAATTACTTGTTCATCGATAATTGTATGATTCTCCTTTGTGGTTTTATCAATTTCAACAAGGCTGAAATCTGTGTTGTCTGGATTCTCCGCGGAACTAGAAAAGAGTTCTGTAACCCAAGAAACAATATTGTTTGTAAAAAACCAATTTGCATTTTTTAAATACGAAAACCACCAAATAATGCTCACTCCAATTAATAAACCAATTAGAATTCCAAATATAAACAATCGAGTTTGACGCCATTTCTTTTGCTTGTGTTTAAGCATTTTACTTGAGTTTTCTTTGTGCAAAGTTAGTACAAAAAATCAATTTTTATATTATAATATTTGGATAAAGAAAACATTGTGAAATATTGTTTTACGAATTTTTAATTTCGTTCATTTGTGTTCCTTCCTTTTTCTTTTTTGTTGAAAAAACAGTTTGATAATTTCCGAGCACTCTTTTTCCATAATGTCTTTTTTAACCAGAGTTTTGGGATGCAACATTTGAGGATTGATGCTGTGATATCCTTTTTTTTCATCCGAAGCTCCATAAATCACTTCCGAAACCTGAGCCCAATTTAGTGCTGAGGCGCACATTCCGCATGGTTCTAAGGTAATATATGCTTTGCAATCAATCAGATATTTTCCCCCTAAAGTATTTGCTGCCGCCGTTATGGCTTGCATTTCAGCATGAGCCGTTACGTCGTTCAAGCATTCGGTTAAATTGTGACTGCGAGCAATAATCCGATTGTTGAAAACAATGACACAACCAACGGGAACTTCATTTTTTTCAAAAGCATTTTGAGCCTCTTTTAAAGCCTCCTTCATAAAATATTCGTCCGTAAAAATGTCGATCATAACTTGATAAATTTTTCATGTATTACTCGGATGTCATTTTCAATTTGCAGATAAAACAGACCTTTTCTTAAGTTTGAAATATCTATAGTGATGGCAGATTCTGTTGAAATTCCACGATATACAATTTGTCCTTTTGAATCGTAGATGTCGATA
>JAQUHH010000178.1 GCA_028683685.1 Bacteroidales bacterium | reverse complement strand
TTGGTGTACCATAAATTTCAGAATTCATCAAATTTCCAATACGTACCAAACCCGCTGCAATAGGAATTACTGCGGCCACTCGGTCAAACAGCCACAAAACTGGAATCTTATTTTTATACGTAAAATATAAAATATACGAAATAATGGCAATCACAGCACCATGACTGGCTAAGCCACCTTTCCAAACCATTAATATTTCTAAAGGTCGAGCAAAATAATAGGCAGGTTCATAAAACAATACATGCCCCAATCTCAAACCAATAATCGTCCAAATAACCAAATTAAATGCGAATTTATCCAAAAATTCTTGAGAGATTCCTTCTTTTTTGAAGATTTTACCCAAGCTTAAATAACTCAAAAAGAAGCCACTAGCAAGCAATACACCATACCATCGAACCTCTAAACTACCAAGGGCTACCAATACTGGATTTACATCCCAAATTACGAAAGCATTCATAAAATATGTTTTATTTTAGAGTACGAATTTACTAGAAATAAGCGTAGGTTTTTAAAAATTAAGACTATTTTTGATAAATCATAAACGATTATTTACCAAAAAAAAGAGCAAATTAGAAAACTAATTTACTCCATTCTTACCAATTTCATTTTCTAAACTATAAACAGCAAAACCCTATTAAAAGGTTTCTACCATCATTTTTGCTTTTTCCAAAACGGCATTCAGCCCTTCAGGATTTTTCCCACCAGCTGTAGCAAAAAACTTTTGTCCGCCACCGCCACCATTTATCTCTTTAGCCAATTCGCGCACCATTACGGCTGCATCTAATTTCCGCTCATTTACTAAATTATCAGATATCATCACGCTAATGGATGGTTTCTCTTCATAAAGCGATGAAATAACCAAAACCAAATTATCGATTTTTGTTTTCAATGAAAAGGCAAGATTTTTAATATCTCCAGCATTCATGTCGATGCGTGTTGCAATAAAATTAAGTCCATTTACAGCTTTTGCAGTTTCTATGAGCCTTTCTCCTACTTGAGCTGCTTTTTCTTGATGAAATTTTTCCAGTTCTTTTTGCATTTTTGAATGCTCTTCCAAAAGACTTGAAATTGATTTAGCAATATCTTTTGGATTTTTCAACATGTTTTCCAAATCTTTTAAAATCTCCAATTTTTGATTGTAAAACTTTAGCGCCGCTTCGGAAGTAATGGCTTCAATTCGACGAATACCAGCAGCAATAGCACCTTCAGAAATAATTTTAAACAGACCAATTTGTCCTGTTGCTTCCACGTGAGTTCCTCCACACAGTTCCGCTGAAAAATCGGGATCAAAGCGGATAATTCTCACTTTATCTCCATATTTTTCTCCAAACAAAGCCACTGCTCCCATCTCCATAGCTTTATCGATAGGAACGTCACGATGTTCGTCAAGAGCAATATTTTGACTGATTTTTTGATTTACCAAAGCTTCTACTTTTGCAATCTCTTCTTCGGTCATTTTTGAAAAATGTGCAAAGTCAAAACGCAAACGTTCTGAATTTACCAAAGAACCTTTCTGTTCTACATGCGATCCCAAAACCGTTTTCAAAGCCGAATGCAATAAATGAGTTGCCGTATGATTGTTTTGAATCAATGTGCGTTTATATGAATCAACAGATAAAAGAAAACTCTCATGTACATTCTCAGGCAGCTTATCACTCAGATGAATGCTTAAATTATTCTCTTTTTTGGTATCAAAAATAGTGATTACAGAACCCGATTGCATTCCTTTGGCGGTTCCTTTGTCGCCCACTTGTCCACCCGATTCTGCATAAAATGGCGATTGATCAAAAACCAATTGATACATGGTTTTTTCTTTGGTTTTCAATTTGCGATATTTTATCAATTTTGCTTCGCTTTGCAATCTTTCATAACCTACAAAAAGAGGTTCTTCTGTAGTTTGAATTAAATCTACCCAATCGGAAGTTTCAACACTGGCTGCTTGGCGAGAACGGTTTTTTTGTTCCTCCAAACCTTTGGAAAATCCATCCATATCAACAACAAAGTCCTTTTCCGAAGCCATTAATTGTGTTAAATCAATGGGAAAGCCAAAAGTGTCAAAAAGCTCAAAAGCAAATTTTCCATCTACCTTTTTAGAACTTGGATTTGCTTTCAAATAATTTTCAAACTTCTGAATACCAATGGCTAAAGTTTTCAAAAAAGCATTTTCCTCTTCTTGAACCACTTTGGCAATCAAATCTTGCTGACGTTTGAGTTCCGGAAAATGCAATCCCATTTGATTGACCAAAATAGGCACCAAATGTGTCATAAACGGTTCATTAAAGTGCAGAAACGTAAACCCATAGCGAACGGCTCGTCGCAAAATCCGACGAATAACATAGCCGGCTCCCGTATTGGATGGCAATTGACCATCGCAAATGGCAAAACTAATGGCTCTTATATGATCCGAAATAACTCTTACCGCGATATCTTGCAATTCATTTTTTCCATATTCAATTTTCGCCATTTGGCAAACATTTTGAATCATCGGCTGAAAAACATCGGTATCGTAATTGGATTGTTTATTTTGCAAAATCATGCACAAACGTTCGAATCCCATGCCTGTATCTACGTGTTTGTTTTTCAGCGGGACAAGTTCTCCAGAAGCCAAACGATTGTATTGAATAAAAACCAGATTCCAAATTTCGATCACTTGCGGATGATCTTCATTTACAAGTTTTTTGCCTGAAATTTTCGCTCTTTCTTCTTTGGAGCGAATGTCTACATGAATTTCCGAACAAGGCCCGCAAGGACCTGATTCGCCCATTTCCCAAAAATTATCTTTTTTTGAACCGTACAATATATGGTCTTCGTTCACAATTTCTTTCCAATAGCCAAATGCCTCATTATCAGCATCCATTGCGTCTTTTTCATCTCCACCAAAAACAGTAATGTACATTCTATCCTTTTCAATGCCATAAACCTCGTGCAGCAATTCCCACGCCCAAGCAATGGCTTCTTTTTTGAAATAATCGCCAAATGACCAATTTCCAAGCATTTCAAACATAGTATGGTGATACGTGTCTTTCCCAACTTCTTCTAAATCATTATGTTTTCCGGAAACCCGTAGACATTTTTGAGAATTGGAAATCCGAGGATTTACAATAGGACTGTTTCCCAAAAAAACATCTTTAAACTGGTTCATTCCCGCATTGGTAAACATTAAAGTGGGATCATTTTTAATAACCATGGGTGCCGTTGGCACTATTTGATGTTGTTTAGAAGCAAAAAAATCTAAAAAAACTTTGCGAATCTCGTTAGCGTTCATATAAAAACTTTATTTCAAAAAGATTAATATTTCGTATCAAAGTGCAAAAATACAAAAAAGGAAGTTAACAAAATGGAAAGAAAATCTTTCTATTCCGACTTCTCTTCATTTCGCTTTTGGAAACGAATAAAAAAACTGGTTCCTTCTCCTTCTGTGGATTCAAACCAGATTTCGCTGTTCATCGTATCGACAATGTTTTTCACCATGGCTAACCCCAAGCCCATTCCTCCAGTTTTAGTCGTAAAATTAGGCGAAAATATTTTGTGTTTTAAAGCCTCCGAAATACCAATTCCATTGTCGTTTACCTCCAATAAGTAATGGTTTTCTTGAACGCTTAATCGAACGATGATTTTACCATTTTCAACATCCCGAACGGCTTGCGTGGCATTCTTGATTAGATTATTCAACACTCTGATTAACTGTGTTTTATCTGCATTTATGCGATATTCTATGGATTCATCAAATACAAAATCGATGTTCGTATTTGTTTCTTCAAAGAGCGAAATAACCGACTTTATATTGTCATCCAAACGTTCGATAGCTGTTTCTCCTTTAGGCATTTTTGCAAAATCAGAAAAAGCGGTAGCAATATTTGACAAAGCATCAATTTGTTCAACCAAAGTTTGCGAAAAACGCTTCAATCTTTCATCCCAATCTGGTTCTTTGTTGTCCCAGGCTCTTTGCAAATACTGAATACTTAGTTTCATAGGGGTCAGTGGATTTTTGATTTCATGAGCCACTTGCTGCGCCATTTCACGCCATGCATAATCCCGCTCCGAACTGGCCAAAAGCTCTGCACTGCGATCCAATTCTTCCACCATGCGATTGTATTCTTCAATCAACAATCCAATTTCATCTTTCGATTTCCACAAAATCTTTTCGTTTCTTCCTCTAAGTTTAATATTTCGGATTTTCTCTCGCATCAAACTCAGCGGACGGGTAATGTATTGCGCAAAAAAGATGGTAATGGCGATGGCAATTAAGGTAAGCAAAACATAAACACTTAAAAAGGCAATTAAAAAGGATGAAATCTCCTTATTTAAATCCTCTTGTTTTGCAAAATATGGCAAATTTATATAGGCCAAAGTGACTCCCTTATTATTCCGAAAAGGCATATAGGACGACAAATATTTTTGCTTTCCAATATTTTCATTGTGCAAAAAATTGGTTTTTTTATTGTTTCTTAATTCTCGGAATGCTTCCGTATTTATTCTGTACGAAACCAAGCCTTGCTGAAACATTTGTGGACGAGATGAAGCAACCAAATAACCATGACGGTCATATAGATTTATATCGGTGAAAAACTGTCCAGATAAACGCTGAATTTGCTCGTTAAGCATGACGACATTGGTCTGGTTTATGTCAGATAAATGGTTGAACTGCTGTTCAACTTGTACCAAAATAGCATGCGATTTCTCCGTAACAATTTCAATATTTTTGGTAATGTTTAAATTAATAAAGTAGACCACGGTCATAATGCAGATGGTCATAAATGAAGACAAAATAATGACAATCATGGTAAATTGCAGCTTCCCTTGAAAATTTAAACTTGAAAATCTAAAAAAGAGAGGTTTCCCCCGCATGATAAAATAGAAGAATAATACTAAAAATCCGTACAAAAGGATAAAGAAAGAGATGGGAACCATTTGTTCATAAAAAGAGGGGATTTTTTTCCCAATAATGATGGTTTCTTTATCTGTTGCTTTAAAAATCAGATGTTTATAACCATTGTTTTCAAAGAACTTGGGCTCTTCTTTTTCTACATTATAATTGGACAAATTGGTGCTGTAAAAGAACTTTCCGTACTGGCTAACCAAATCATCATAAATATATCGAGCATAGGAATAATTGGTGATATCTGGATTAATATTGGATCTTTTTTTATCAATTAAAAGTTCTGGATAGCCCACATCGCCGATATATGATTTCGAGTCCAGCTCAATATATAGGGTATAAAACCGACGCGTTCCATTTTCGGTTTTGCGAGAAATTTTTATAATGGATAAATAACTGACCGTTCCCGGTTCATAATTCATAAACCAAATATTATC
>JAQUHH010000177.1 GCA_028683685.1 Bacteroidales bacterium | reverse complement strand
GTTCAACTTGCATGTATTAAGCCTGCCGCTAGCGTTCATCCTGAGCCAGGATCAAACTCTCCATTGTATATAATTTTAAGTTTTGTTCTGACTCATATTCTTTTTCGTATTCTGTGATACTTTTAGTTGTCTAAAAAAATAAATTCTTAAACAAACTATACCTTTATTACGCTATGTTGTCTCTCTCAATATTTACAAAGAACGTTTTTCCTTTGTGTCCCGGCTGAGATTGTGTCTCAATTGGGAATGCAAAAGTACGGAAAATATTCACTCTACCAAACCTTTTGCAATCTTTTTTTTCATTATTTACTTAATCAGCTGATTATCTGTGAGAAAAAATTTATCGAACAATGAAAATATTTGAACAAAAGTCATCCATTGGACGATTTTTATACTTTACTCCTTTTAATAATAGGCGGTAAACCCCACTTTCTGGCAATCTAAATGCATAATTATGCTGGTTTACATTGTGATTTGTTGTTACGCATTTATGTTCCCATGTATTAATATGGTTATACCAATCTCCATGCATCCATTTCTGAACGATATATCTGGTTCCTGGAGCACCACAACCTGGGATGCTAAATTCTCCTGATTCGGGGATGTTTTGTTTAAGAACAATCTTAATTTCAGAATTTATGTCATAATAATTTCTTTGACTTTCTAAAAAAGGTTTTTCAATATATTGTTCAATGGTTAAAATGGTAGTATCCAATTTAAATTGATGAATTTTGGAAACAGCATAATAAAAAGGAATCTTTTTAACCCCAGAGCCCAAACTAATGTTGCTCATCAAAACCAAGGAATTTTCGGACATTGTATCTGGAATAGAAAAAACCAATATTTTTCTATAAAAACGATTGTTTTTTATTTCTAATTCAAATTCTTTGACAAAAGAGGGCAAACGTAGGTGATAATAATTGAGTACTCCCAATTCAGGCTGACTGCCAAACAAAACATTTGCTTTTTTAATCCGAGACCACTTATCTGATTTGTTTTTATATCGCACCCTTACATCCATCATCTCCTGGATAATAGATCCATGATGCTCCACCTGAAACAGCCAATAAACTTGTGCTGAAAGGGTTAAGCTCAAAAAGAACAATACAATAATTATTAAAACTTTTTTTTGCACAGCAACTACTTAACAATAAACATAATAGGTTTTGCAAAACCTTCCATAGATAAATAATAAACTCCTGATTTCAAAGTAAGAACTGGAATTTGAATCCGCGATTTTTGATCGGCTAATGAAAAATTCTGATTAAAACAAATTCTTCCAATATTATCATATACCACCACATTAATCTTATCTGTAACGGAATAAAACTCCACATTCAAAACATCTTCTACAGGATTTGGATAATATTTAAAATCAATCTCATTTAATGCTATTTGAGTATTGACCAGAGATAATTGATGAACCACAGAATCTTGTCCACAACTGTTGGTCAATTTCAATAGAACATCATACGTTCCAGACGAAGGATAATTATGTACTGGATTTTCTATATCTGACTGTAATCCATCTCCGAAAAACCAGATGAGTTCAGAATAATTTTCCGACTCATTATAAAACGCAACTTCCAACCCATTGGTTTGATATGCAAATTGTGGACTTGGTTTATCTATTATTAATATTGTATACTCTGGAGAATTTACCATTCCACATTGATTGGATATTGAAACCGAAAATTCGGCTTGAGCTCCCGATTGTGCTATACCTGAAACTGTATCATTATCATTGCTACCAGACAAATTAGAGGATAATGACCACACAAATTCATCCGCATTTAAAGCTTCCACACTCATCTCGAATGGCTCACCCAAACAAACCGAATCAGGATAATCGACTGAAATAAATTCAACCAAAGGCTCAATATTAAGCAATTGATTTGCAGATACTTGACCGCAAACATTATGGGCTGTTACCAAAACAGTTCCCGAAATGGCATTATTATCTACTGCAATAAAAATTGAATTAGAATTGGAATTTCCATTAAATCCTTGTGGTAAAGTCCATTCATAATATTCGGCAAATTCAACCTCATCAACAGAAAGAATAATTTCACTTTGATTTTGACAAATTAAAGAAGGATATTGAATATTTCCAATGCTAATAGGAGCTGTTCCTACAATATAATCGAACACAACTGGCTGACTAATGCCACACTGATTTTGTGCCTGAACAGAAATTTGACCATCGTTTACCAACGAAGAAAAAGATAAATCAATGGAGTTTTCCGTACTTAAACCGCTCACGCCCAATGGCAGTGTCCAAATATATTCTTCTGAATTATCGTCTTGTTCTACAGAATATTCTACATTAGTTATATTAGCACAAACTACATTGGGCCCCGAAATAGCTTGCGGTTGACTTGGAATATCTTGCACTTGTATCACTAAAAAAGCAAAATCACTTTGTCCACAACTATTTTGCGAAGCCACAAAAAGAGTATCTGTTACAGCCTCATTTTGAATATCAAAACGAATTATATTTTCATTTTGAGGAGTACTTGGGCTAAATCCATCGGGAAATATCCAAACATAATCACGAACTCCTTCTATGGAAGCCGTAGAAAACTCTTGATCTTGAACACCTTTACATACAATATCAGAACCATTAATTAGCAAAGGTGTCTGTGGTAAAGCATTAACTATCACATTTTTGGAGATATAATTTCCATCGCCGCATAAATTATTTCCACGTACTTTAATTTCACCAGAAACTGCATTCTGTTGAATTGTCAACACAATCGAAGAAGAATCGCTTTGACCAGAAAATCCTTGAGGCAAAACCCACTCATAGGTATCAGCACCAGAAGAAAGTCCTGACTGATAAACAACTTGAGTTTGACCTATACAAATCGTATCTAAACCAGAAAGAAAAGCAATATTAGAAGGTGCTGCGTCACTAATAATTGCCTGAACCATAACACGTTCACTCACACAAGCTTGGGCTTGTACTTGCCAATCATAAAAGAAATAATAATAATCCAATCCAGAAGTTCCAGCAGTACTATTATATATTTCTACCAATCCTTGCTGCGTATATGGATAAGAACAAGCCGAACTGTTTCGATACAAACCATTCGTTCCATTTACGGTGATACAATAAGCACTACCTTGCGGAATATCCACATCAAGCAAAACAATACTTTGACCAGCGGGAACATATCTTTCCAATTGCTGAATTGTATCATTGTTGCTATCAATTATAATAATAGTTCTATTTTGAGCAGATTGCGAATTCATTTTCACTGATAAAAGTCTGAAATCTTGAATGGCATTAAAATACAATCCTTGAGTATTGGTCCCTGGAAAATAACTACCACCGCTACTAGCTCTACTTTCGCCTACAAGAAGTGTATCAGAGTATTTACAATTTTCCACAAAAAAATCAGTAGTTTCAGTGAGTACTTCTGTCGTATATTCATTTCCAACATGCAACAACGAACCTGCCACCGAAGCGTCGAACCAACGAACCAAATAATCTGCCTGAGCAGTTAAAGTAAGAACTCCTGAACCACATCGAAATTCATTTTCAGCTGTTGGAGCTTGAGGATTTTCAATATTTATATAATTCATTTTAACAATGGAATCAACTTGTCCACAAGAGTTGGTCATTTTAAGTTTTACAGAATAAACACCACCGCTGGAATAAATATGAATCGGGTCTTTCAAATTTGAAACATTTCCGTCTCCAAAACTCCACTCCCAAATATTATCCGTAATTGTTGAATCAGAAGTATTTATAAATGAGATATTTGTGTGACAAGTATTGGTATCAAGTGCTATAAAATCTGCTTTTGCGCCACTTTCAAGAGCAACATCCAAACGTAAGCTTTGAGAATCATTTACGGTAATTGTGTGTGTTTGAGACTGATAACAAGGAGCTGAAAAAGTAACACTATATGTACCCGCTTTTATAGGACGGTGATAATTGCCTTTTGGCAAAAAAGAATAAACGTACGAACTATCGATATCATGATTATTAACATAAACTTTAGCTTTAATAGGAAGACCGGTTTGAGCATCGGTAACAACTCCTCTGAAGCCATATAAGGCATGTTCCAAAAGACGCAACATTGATTTATAGTTGTAGCTCCAATAGTTGGCAATCACTTCTGTTCCAGGAGCTTTATTTGTAGAAATCTCAACCGTTAATTCACGGCACAAATGCCACCAATTCATATAATCTTGTCTTCCGCCTGTAATTACATACCAGTCGCCACCGTTTGTAATTCCATTCTCTTCTTGCACAAAATATCCGGAAGGAGAATTGGCTTGAGCGGTATCTGCATACTCTCTGGAAATATAAGACCACCACAAATTATCGGCATGTGTTTTTTGAGAAGATGTCCAAGCATCCCAAGGATAATTCACCAATTCGGTACCACCATGATAATTAGCTCCCATAACAAATTGACGAGAGTCAGCAAAATCCATAAGATCGGAAGAGCACAGCTGAATCGGTGCATACTGACCCGTTGGATTTCCAGTTCGCGGGTCGGGATAATTACGATTTAAATCTTTTCCATTATAATTTGTCCTTGTAGAAACTGGATTATTTCCCAAAGTATTATCGCCAGAATGGTAAGTGCCATCTGGATTGGCATTTGGACAAATCCACAAATCAATATTATCAACAATATTAGTTATTCGTGTATTAATACCATAATTTGACAAAAGATAATGAATAAAACGAATCATCAAATAATAGCCTGTAACCTCATCTCCATGTATTGTACTTGAATAAAAAAACTCAGGTTTATCTTGATTTACATTAGAAGTTATTCTGGCTACTAAAATTTTTCTTCCTCCTGGAGTGCTTTCCATGACAGTATCGATTTGGCATAAACTAGGATACGTTGTTTGAAAATAGGCCATTATATCAAGATAAGTCTGATAGGTTGGATATCTATCCCAATTCAACATTTGAGTAACAGTTGTTGCCATACTAAATGCTTTCGGCTGACTCAAATCAACCATCATTACAGGAATTTGTAATGCCACAAAATCATTTGCTTTCTCTGGAAATAGATAACCAGAAACAACATATAAGCCTTCGGGAGAAACATCAATTCGGTCGATGGATACCATTTGGTCAATCGCATATACATCTGCTTTTTCATCCACTTCAAAACGAATATCAAGTCCAGTATTAATTGACTCAATTGTCTGAATTAATTGCGAACCACTAACTGAGATATAATTTTGGGTGTATGCAAAACGAAAACACAAAAACATAATAACGGGCAAGAAGAATATTTTTTTCATAAGAGTCATTATTAAATCATACGAACTAAAATATCAATTTAGTCAAAATGAGCTTTACT